>JAGWBA010000009.1 GCA_021296215.1 Flavobacteriales bacterium | reverse complement strand
CAAGACACTTTGCTCTTGATGGATTTTAATGGGCCGGATACCTCGTTAATTATTTCAGGTCAACCTTCAGGAAATAATGATCCGTATTGGGTGAACTATGACTCCGACGGTTTGGCCGATGCCAATGGCAGGCCACAGGAGTGGTTTATTACATCAGAGTTTTCAAATGCAAATCCCAATAATTTAGTATTTGCTTCAAGTTCGATGCTCACCGCTGCCCAGCCCGGTAATCTTAATTACTTTATTTCTCCAAGAATTGATTTGCCCATCACTCCGTATTCTCCATTGTTAACCCGGAAGTCTGCACCATTCCAAACCCCAAAGAATGTTGACGGTTACTGCGTGGTGGTTTCCACTACTGACAATCAAATATCAAGTTTTACGGATACTGTTTTCCGTGCAAGTCAATTTATAGGGCTTAGCGCCGACAGTTTGGGAATAAGCCCAATTCCTCAGTATAATTGGTTTGAGTATAGCTACGGATTCGTTCATGGATTTGATGGTACCGGACTTCCGTCTAGTCCTCAGCGGGATTCAACAAAAATGGTAGGTGAACAAATAGAAAACCGTGTTGACCTATCCCCTTACGAAAATCTACAAATCCATATAGCATTTATTCATAATTCAGATGCGGATAATATGATTTCGATAGATGATATAGTTATTAGTACCGTTTTGCCCGTTGGAAATGGCGAGATCGTGAACTCTGCTGGCATCAAGATCTTTCCAAACCCCGTAGCAGACGTTCTCCGTGTTGAAGGGATTGATGAAGATAAATACGAAGTATACGGACCTACTTGGTAGATTAGTCCTTAAAGGCACCATAGAAGACGAAATAAACGTGTCGGGGTTGCTGGCAGGGACGTATATCTTGAGGATTGGAAATGAGTCCAAGAGGTTCGTGAAGGAGTGATTCAAACGATTTCGTATCTTTGAAAAAGAGGAACAAAACAGACACAAAGGGTCTTTGAAATAGCGTAAAAGCCAGTACTGACAAGGGGTGTAGAGCTTTGGTTCGAGTCCTTGCTCGAAATACCAACTCAGCATGACATCGTGCAATTCTTTCCCAATTCCCCTTTTTTCGAAGTTGGGATGAAGAAACAAAGCCCAAATGTTGTTCTCCCGTAGATCCCCGATAGCAAACCCAACTATTTCATCGTTCACTATGGCTACCCAACCTTTACCCCGTTCGGTTAAAAAATCCGACAATCCTCATCGGTAACCAAAGCTGGGTCAGACAGGATGTTCTCCTCTACAATTCCTCGAATGAATTGAATGCGCCGGATGTCACCTTCGGTCGCTTCTCGAATTGACATAGCGTAAGGATCTTTCATCTCGGTCGGCGATCTAAAGGTTGGAGTAAAGCATCGGGTTTTACTTTACCACCAACAAGAAGTAGTTCTTTTTACCCTTTTGAACCAATAAGTAGCGGTCGTTCAAAAGGTCCTTAGAACTTACGGTTACTGTATCTGAGACCTTTTCCTTGTTTAATGAAACAGCGTTCGACTTAAGCATGCGCCGAGCCTCTCCTTTTGATGCAAACACGCCGGTAACTTCAGCTAACAGATCAACGATATTCACGTCGTTGAGTGCACCGCGATCGATGTCGAATTGAGGAACTCCTTCAAATACGCTGAGCAACGTTTCTTCGTCCAATGCAACAAGTGCTTCCTTGGTCGCCTTACCAAAGAGGATCTGAGAAGCGGACTTCGCTTTTTCCAGTTCCTCTTCAGAATGCACACGAGCGGTCAACTCCTCGGCCAAGGCCACTTGAAGCACTCTCAAATGAGGAGCCTCGGCATGTTCGGCTTCCAAGCTCTCAATCTCCTCACGGCTCTTCAAGCTGAAGATCCGCATCCATTTGGGAACGTCCTCATCCGCCGCATTGAGCCAGTATTGGTAAAACTTGTATGGCGAGGTCATTTTTGGATCGAGCCAAATATTTCCTCCTTCCGATTTTCCGAATTTGGATTCGTCTGCCTTGGTGATCAAGGGACAGGTCAAGGCGAAGGCCTCACCGGCATCCATTCGACGAATGAGCTCTGTACCAGCCGTGATATTACCCCACTGATCAGAGCCGCCCATCTGGAGGATACAATCTTTTTCTCGCTTGAGGTGGTAGAAGTCGTACCCTTGAATCAACTGATAGCTGAATTCGGTGAACGATAAGCCCGAATCGAGGCGAGACTTCACAGAATCCTTGGCCAGCATGTAGTTGATGGTCAGGTGTTTTCCGACATCTCTCAAAAATCCTAGAAGACTGAAATCCTTGAACCAATGGTAGTTGTTCACGATTTGAGCCGCGTTCTCGCCCTCGAAATCGAGGAATTTCTCGAGCTGAGCCCGTACCCCGGCGATATTGCGCTGAAGTACATCTTCACTGAGTAACCGGCGCTCCGCTTTTTTACCGGAAGGGTCCCCGACCATCCCCGTGGCACCTCCCACCAGGGCGATGGGGCGGTGTCCGGCCCGCTGAAAATGAGTGAGCAGCATAATAGGTACCATGTTGCCGATATGGAGTGACTCCGCGGTCGGATCAAATCCAACGTAACCGTATCGCCCCATGGTTTCAAGGGCTTCGTCGGTTCCGGGCATAACGTCGTGGATCATCCCACGCCACTTCAATTCTTCAATAAAGGTGCTCATTTCCGGACTATTTAGTGCGCAAATTTAATGTAATTTAGTCGCATGATTTTCGTCACAGGCGGTACGGGTTTGGTGGGTAGTCACTTATTGTTTGAATTGGCTCAACGGTCCCAACCTATCCGTGCGCTATATAGATCCGAGGAACGCCGAAATCATGTTTTGGAAGTTTTTGGTTTCTACTCAAACGAACCGGAGGAACTGTTTCAACGGATCGAATGGATAGAGGGCAATTTGCACGACTTGGGCATTCTTGAAGATGTTATGAAAGATGTAGAGCTGGTATACCATTGTGCCGCCTTGGTCAGTTTTGATGCTCGTGACCGCGACCGCCTATTCAAGATCAACGAAGAAGGAACAGCCAACATCGTTCATACTGCCTTGAGCGCAGGTGTAAAGAAATTGGCCTATGTGAGCTCTGTGGCCTCATTAGGAAGAGTCGATGACGAAACGGCCATCAATGAAAAAAACGTTTGGAAATCGGGCCCGGCCAACTCGCAGTATGCTATTTCTAAGTATGCGGCCGAGCAACAAGTTTGGAAGGGCACACAGGAGAGCTTACCGGCCGTTATGGTGAACCCGAGCCTCATCCTTGGTCCCGGATTTTGGGAAGCGGGCTCTTCAAAGGTATTCTCGAGTATCGCGAATGGATTCTCTTTTTACTCGGAAGGAATAAACGGTTTCGTAGACGTTCGAGACGTAGCCTCTGCTCTGGTACAACTCGCTAACAGCGATATTGTGAACGAGCGATTCGCAGTATCGGCCGAGAATAGATCGTACCGCGAGGTATTCACGATGATCGCTGAAGCGCTTGGGGTTAAGCCACCTCATCGAAATACGCCAAAATGGCTTGGAAGCATTGTTTGGCGAGCCGAATGGCTACGGTCCAGACTCATGGGCGGTTCGCCCATGGTGACCAAAGAAACTGCGCGAACCGCACAGCAAAAGGTCTATTACAGTAGTGAAAAGTTGGAGCGAGCGCTTGACTTCCGTTTCCGGCCGCTAGGCCGTACTATTCAAGAAACGGCAAAGCATTTTCCAATAGAATAGCGCTCAACGGTTACGCAGCTGTTGCCGCGCCGCTTCCATTTGATTGAGCTTTTCGATTACCTTGACGTATACTTCGTCAAACTCTTCGAGGTGCTCGCTGTACCAGGTAAACGACCGGTTGTACTCCTCTTCCGTGATTCCGTGTTTTTTGAAGACGTGCTTGCAAAGGGCTTTCTCAGAGATGCGCACGCTATCGGTGGTGAGCAGATCGGTTTTCTCGGCACCTTCGGCCAAGTGCACATCGACCATGATCTCGACCATTCGCTTTTGATCGAAGACATCGCTTGGACGTTTTTCGCGCGCACAAGCGGCGGCGATAAGCGCGATTGAAAAACCAATCGCGATCGGTTTAACGAGAAAGCACTTTATGCCGTTGAGATCAATCACGGTCGAAAAGTAGACGCTCGCCGCGGGCCGATTCATCGATGGTGCCGTTGCGGTATACCCACTGTCCATTGACAAAGGTGTGAATCACGCGAGCGCGGAAAGTATTTCCTTCGAAAGGAGACCAGCCGCATTTGTACAGAATGTTTTCCTGATTGACCGTCCAGGGATTCGAGAGATCGAACACACACAGATCGGCCTTGTAGCCCTCGCGCAGATATCCGCGTTCTTGAATTCTGAAGAGAATGGCCGGATTATGACACATTTTTTCGACGATCTTCTCCAAGGAAATGCGCCCCTTGTGGTGATGCTCCAACATGGCCACCAGTGCGTGTTGAACCAAAGGACCACCTGAAGGGGCCTGCAAATAAGAGTTCGACTTTTCCTCCAAGGTATGAGGAGCGTGATCTGTGGCGACCACATCGATACGGTCGTTCAAAAGTGCTTTCCACAAGCCCTCGCGATCGGTGGCCGTTTTAACGGCCGGATTCCACTTAATGAAAGCACCATTTTCGTCGTAGTCTTTATCGGAAAACCACAAGTGGTGGATACAAACCTCCGAGGTAATCTTTTTCTTGGCAAGCGGGATGCTATTGCTGAACTGAGCTGCTTCTTTTGCCGTGCTCAGGTGAAAAACGTGCAATCCGGTTCCGTGCTTCTTAGCGAGCTTGATCGCATAGCTGCTCGATTTATAACACGCCTCCTCGCTGCGTATTATCGAGTGCTGATTAAAGGGGATCTTTTCACCATAGGTTTCCTTGGCCCTTTCGAGATTGGCCTTGATGGTCGCCTCATCTTCACAGTGCGCAATGATCAATGTAGGTGCTTCGGCGAACAATCGATTGAGCACCTTTTCATCTTCGACAAGCATGTTTCCGGTGCTCGAACCCATGAAGACCTTGATTCCGGCGACCCTTTTGGGGTGCGTCTTGAGAACCTCGTCGATATTATCCTCGCTCACTCCCATGTTAAAGCTGAAATTCGCGAGCGATACCTGCGCGGCGCGCTGATACTTTTCTTCGAGAAGCTCTTGGGTCAAAGCCGCCGGCTTGGTATTGGGCTGCTCCATGTACGAGGTAATGCCCCCGGCCACAGCAGCTCGTGATTCCGATGCGATGTCGCCCTTATGAGTAAGTCCGGGCTCCCTGAAATGCACTTGGTCGTCGATCACTCCGGGCATGAGGTATCGACCCTCGAGATCAACGACACGCACATCGCCATGCTGCGGAGAGATATTGTCGTCAATACGTTCTATGCGGTCACCTTTGATCAACAAATCGCCTTCTTTAATGGCTCCTTCATTGATCATTCGGGCGTTCTTGAGTAGAATCTTCATAGTTACTTTTTCTGCGGGTACTTTTTAAACCAACTCCCGGTCTTCATCGAAATTACACCGAAGATAGCTTCGGTGAAAATTCCACTGCTCATTTTTGATTCTCCGAATTTACGTTCCGTGAATATGACCGGAACTTCGGCGATCTCAAACCCACATTTCCATGCTGTGAACTTCATTTCGATCTGGAAAGCATAACCTACGAATCGAATTTTATTCAGCTTCACCGTCTCTAGGACTTCCCGCCGGTAGCATTTGAATCCGGCCGTGCTATCTGCCACGGGCAAACCAGTAACGAAGCGTACGTATTTCGATGCGAAGTAAGAAAGCAATACGCGACTCATGGGCCAGTTCACAACATTCACCCCTTTTACATAACGCGAACCAATAGCAACATCTGCACCTTTATCGGTGCACGCTTCGAGCAGGCGAGGAAGGTCCTTGGGATCGTGTGAAAAATCGGCGTCCATCTCAAAGACATGTGTGTAATCGCGCTCCAAAGCCCATCGAAATGCCGCCAAATAGGCCGTTCCCAAACCATTTTTACCCGTTCTGCGTATTAGGTGTAGCTTATCGGGGTAAGTATCTTGCAATTCCTCGACGATATCTCCGGTTCCGTCCGGTGAACCATCGTCTACGATCAGCATGTGATACCCTTTATCGAGTCCAAAAACAGCTGCAATGATGGTGCGAATATTATCCGCCTCATTGTACGTCGGTATGGTAACTAAAGCATTCGTCAAAATTCTGAGTTAGCGCACAAAAATAGGTAAATGAAACATTTTTATTCCCCCCTCTTCGTTTTCCTCTGCCTTTCGGCAGGATGGGCACAATAGCTCCAACTTTATGCTATTTTCCGAGCCGGCAATGGTCCGTGGAACAATACAACTACCATTCCCTTGGCCCGCATGGATCACACTACCGGACTACCGTTGAACATCAACAGCATTGCCAATGTAAACGCCGTGGTATTGGGGTCATCTACATTTGACCAAGCGAACCGCGAGTATATTTTTTCGGATCCAGACTTGAGCAATGGCAACACTCCCCGGGTATTCAAAGTAGACGTCGCGTCGGGTATTGCGACCAATACTCCTGCATTGACCGAAACGGTAAATGAATATCAATATGACCTGCAGCAGCAAAAACTCTTCGGACTCGGAGGCTACATCACCGATTCAACAACGGTTCCACCACAGTACGGATTGCGTTTGCTCGCCGTGAATACCACTTCTGCACTGGTTACCCAATTGTATCAGTATCCTCAAATTAACTACGTAGTAGCCGGAGGTTCGACCTATAACTCGGATAGTTCGAACATCATTTTTCAGGCGATCGACACCGCTAATCAGAACCGCATGTACGTCATTGACGTGCTTACGGGAGCGATACTTCAGAACCCTATTCTTCCAAATGTCTCGGGAACCTTTTTCAACGAGTGGGAATACGATCACAACACCGGCAAGCTATACGGGTTGTATCGCGACAACAACAACGGTTTTATCGCGTTCGTCGACTACGATTTAGCGGCGAATACTTTTAACATTCTCGATACAGTCCCCGGGATCATAGGACTAACCCCAGGCGCCTCGGTGTACGATCAGGCCACCTCGACCTTTATTTTTCAGGCAGTCGACTCCGCATATAATACGAGACTGATCACGGTGGACGCCACCAACGGGCAAATTATGTACAATGTGCTCGTAGAAGGATACCTCGTGGAATTGGAGATCGACAACAGTCAATGGGGTGAAGACCGATACGGCTCCACTGTAGGTGTCGCGGAGCAAGGTCGCGAGCCTTTGAGCCTATTCCCCAACCCTGCCGCCGATAAAATTGAGCTTGAAACGGCCCCCGGGGTATATCTCATGGTCGACAGTAGAGGCGCAATGGTGGAGAAGTTCATCGTGCCGCAAGGCACAAAGAGACCGGATATCGCGCATTTACCATCAGGAAGATATTGGATCGTTTCGGAGGATGGGACCTCGAGCACTAGTTTTATTAAGCGCTAGAACTTAACTTTAGCATAATATTAGCCGCGAACCGATAAGTGGTTAGCGATCTTATCTTTGCACACATAAAGTTGTGATATATGAAGAAAGCACTATTCTCTCTCCTTTTTGTTGCTTCAGTAGCTGCGGTTCAGGCGCAGTGTAGCGACGTTTTCTTTTCGGAATACGTAGAAGGTTCCGGAAACAGCAAAGCAGTCGAGATCTATAATCCGACCGCTAACCCTATCAACCTCAGCCAGTATACACTCAAGCGCTACTCGAACGGGGGAACATCGAATCCGGACGTATTGCAGTTGTCGGGTATGATTCAGCCATACGATGTAGTTGTTGTGGTCAATGGACAAACCGACACAGTGGACCTCGGAGGTGGATCAACTTCACCGCCCGCTGACCCCGCACTTCAGGCCATGGCCGATATTCTCGATAACGACTACCCGGCTCCTTGCTATTTCAATGGAGACGATGCTTTGACCATTGAAAAAGGTGCGAACATCATCGACATTTTCGGAAAAGTAGGTGAAGATCCGGGTGATGCTTGGACCACAGATACTGCCGCCAACTTTACAGATGCGAATGGCGGACGCTGGTGGACGAGAAACCATACCTTGATCCGTAAGGCCAATGTTGAAGACGGTATTACGAATAATCCATCATTGTTTAATCCGGCAGTAGAATACGACTCACTTCCCGAAGATACTTGGGAATATCTTGGTGCTCACGGCTGCACGTGTGACCCTAATTACGTGAGTTTGGCGGAATACCAAAAAGCCGGCTTGAGCTTGTATCCAAATCCGGCCAAATCCGGATCCTCAATTACCTTGAGTGCTTCTGAGCGCATGGAATCGTATGAGGTTTACTCGTTGGTGGGTCAGCAAATTGCGGCAGGTCGAATTTTCTCGCCGGATAAATTCGTTACCCTCACCGGATTGAAGGGGAAGCCAGGCGTTTATTTCGTTCAGGTTCGATTGAGTAACGGTGAAACGGTTACCAAGAAATTCATTCTTCAATGATGAGGATTACCTCTTAATTCAAAGCTAGCCGGATTGACTCCAGCTAGCTTTTTTTGTCTTTGGTACATGAAACATTTGATCGCTTTTTTATTCATTGGATTGAGCTTCACCGGTTGGGCGCAAACGGGAACGGTCAAAGGAGTAGTCACGGACGCGGTGACGGGAGAAACCCTGTTGGGCGCCAATATCGTATACGCCGAAGGCAAAGGGTTGGCTGCCGACTTCGACGGGGCCTTTAGCGTTGATCTCGCTCCAGGTCCATACACTTTACAGTTCAGTTACGTGGGTTACGAAACCTTTGAGCGAAAGGTTACCGTAGTTGCCGGCAAAACCATCGATCTCAAGGTGTCGCTCAAAACAACCACTTTGAGCGAGGTCGAAGTTGTGGCCGACGTGGCCATTGCCCGTGAAACGCCAGTCGCTTTTTCGAATATCACCCCAAAACAAGTTCAGCGTGAATTGGCTTCACAAGATTTGCCCATGGTCCTCAACAGTACGCCGGGGATCTACGCCACACAACTGGGTGGTGGTGACGGTGACGCAAGAATCAATATTCGAGGTTTTAGCCAGCGCAATGTAGCCGTAATGATCGACGGAGTTCCGGTAAATGATATGGAGAACGGATGGGTTTACTGGTCGAACTGGTTCGGATTGGACGCCATTACGCAAAAAATGCAGGTGCAAAGAGGATTGGGAGCTTCCAAACTCGCTATTCCGTCCGTTGGCGGTACCATCAACATATTGACCAAAGGTATCGATCAAAAGAAGAGCTTTCAGGTTAAGCAGGAAGTTGGGAACAACGGCTTTTTAAGAACTACGGCCGGGTACAATTCCGGGGGTTTGGATAATGGTTGGGGATTCACGGTGGCTGGATCTTACAAGCGCGGAAATGGGTGGATCGACAACGGGTGGACCGAAGGTTGGTTTTACTACTTCAAGGTGGATAAGCAACTCGGCAACCACAATTTGAGCTTAACCGGATTCGGCGCGCCTCAGGAGCACGCGCAGCGGTTTTGGAATGTGTCGATCGGCGATCATGATGCCGAGTACGGTCGAAATCTATTCGAAGGAAGCGACGAGTTGTACAATGTGATGGTGGCACATAACCAAGGAGATATTTCCGACGAAGATTTGAACCAAGCCCTTGCTGATATCGGCGAGGATCGTGAAAGTTACAATGATGCTTTGGTCAATTTCGTGGATACGACCGATGCTCAGGACCTGAGTATCCGATACAACCAACACTGGGGAGTTCTAGACCGCTACGACATAGTAGATGGTGATACCATTCGGAATGGAGAAGAGACGGTGACCGAAAGAAAGAACTACTACCACAAGCCTCAATTCAGCCTTAAGGACTTCTGGCGAGTAAATAAGAAGATGTACTGGTCGAACGTATTGTACTTATCACTGGGAAATGGTGGTGGAACGCGTTTGTCGGACGATTCGCCGGCTCGTGATGAACTCGGCCGCATAGATTTTCAGCAAATCTACGACGATAATGCATTTGGACGATTCAGTATTGACTCTACTTATTCAGACACGGAGCACAAGGCGAGCGATATTCTGCGCAGCTCCATAAACAACCACTTCTGGTGGGGATGGGTAAGTACATTTACCTACAATCAAAACGAAAAACTCGAGCATAGCGGTGGACTCGATTTCCGATCGTACCGAGGTGAGCACTACCGAGAAGTGTACGATCTGCTCGGGGGTGACTACTACGTAGACAATGAAAGTGCCAATGCAGCCTCTCCGGTCAAGCGTGAAGGTGATATCATCATGTCTCACAACGATGCCAAGGTTCGGTGGGGAGGTGGTTTTTATCAACTCGAGTACAAAGAGGGTCTCTGGGCTGCCTTTGTCAATATATCGGGTTCGATGAGCGGCTACCAGCGCGTCGATTATTTCCGAAAAAAGGATTTAGTTCTCAGTGATACCACCATTCAAGAGGCCATTGGATATCGCGATACATTGGTCTATGACTGTCAAACCTATCACACTAACTCAGAGGAGGCTCGCTTTGCAACCACTGAATGGGTGTGGATCCCGAGCTTCACCTTTAAAACCGGAGCCAAATACAACATCAACGAGCATATGAGTGTCTTTGGAAACTTGGGCTATCTATCGCGTGCTCCACGATTCGAGAATGTATTCGACTTTCACAACCGGAAGTTCCGGAATATCGAAAATGAGATCGTGAAAGCCGTTGAGGTAGGCTACGCTTATCGCTCGGGTCAATTTTCAGTAAACCTGAACAGCTACTACACACGCTGGGACAACCGCCCTGCTACAAAAGCACCGTCCGTGATCATTGACGATGAATTATTCAGAACCAACATCAACGGTATGGATGCCGTGCACAAGGGGATAGAATTGGATTTCGCTTATGAATTTCTACCAAAGTGGACCTTCCAAGGGTTGATCAGCTTGGGGGATTGGACCTGGCAATCGACCGATAGCGTTAGAGTAACCGACGACAACAACAATCCCGTTATCCATCCAAATACCGGTGAAGAATTCGTGGTTTATTTCGATGCTCGAGGTGTTCACGTAGGTGATGCGGCTCAAACTCAGTTGGGCTTCAGTCTTGAATACGAGCCCACTCGCGGTGCGTATATTAGACTTCGCGGAACTTACTTCGATCGATACTATGCCGAATTCGATCCACTCACGCTCAACGGAAGAAATGCGGGTCGTGATTCATGGCAAGTACCGGGGTACATTATCTTCGATTTGCACGGAGGTTACCGCTTTACTTTCGGCGAGCAATCGTTGAGTTTACGCGCATCCGTACTCAATTTACCGGATCAACGATACATTTCAGACGCTCAAAACAACAACGGAAGAGTGTTGAGCATCATCACTAGTGACTTTAATGCAAACTCAGCCGGTGTCTTTTTTGGACAAGGACGCCGATTCAACTTATCTGTGACTTATGCGTTCTAAAATTCTCCTACTCGCTTTACTCATTAGCTCTGCGGTCTTTGCACAAGACATCGCCACGGCTCGTCAGCAACCTCTTGGTACAGTTGTAACCGTTTCCGGAATCGTCACGCATGGCGCCGAGCTCGGGATCATCCGGTATATTCAGGATGCCACGGCCGGTATTCCAGCTTATCCGGGATCGGGTTCTGTCGCTTTTTCAGTGAACCCCGGTGACAGTATCACGGTAACCGGTCCACTCAAGGATTACAATGGACTTTTGGAAATTGATCCCATACAAAGCGTAACTGTTCACTCTACGGGAAACCAAATTCCAACGCCGGTATTAGCAACCGTAACACAAATCGACGAACCATTGGAGGCCCAACTCGTTCGCGTGAACGGGATTACGTTCAGTAACGGGGGAGGAACCTTTTCAACGGGGACATACAACTTCACAGATGCAAACGGGAATACCGGAGTCATTTACATTCGTACCGGCCACCCTCTGAACGGTGAGCTAATCCCACTTGGGGCACTAGATCTGATCGGAATCGTGAGTCAATTCACCTTCACCGGATTTGGAGGGTATCAACTTCTGCCACGTGATTCGGCCGACCTCATCTTCTCTTCATCGATCCTCTTCGCCAGTGGAGTGGAACAAGATAATATCAGCACGGGTGGATTCGACCTCGAATGGACCACGAACTCCAATGGATCTACCAACATCCGTTATGGGTTGACCGAAGCTCTTGAATTGGGGGACATCAATCAAGGTGGAAGCACGAGCAGCCACAGCATATCTCTTACGGGACTTAGCCCAGGTGAGATCTACTATGTTCAGCCTTATTCCGAAAACGGCTCGGATACAGCTTGGGGTAATGTAGGTGTATACGCCACTGAATCGAACAGCTCTGGATCCATGATGGTATATTTTAATCAATCCGTTGACAACAGCGTATCGCAGGGCAATGACGCCGTTCACTTACCCGGATTCTTTAACGATACCATCGCCGCCTATATCGATCGCGCGCAGGCATCCTGTGATATCGCTATTTACAACGCCGACAACCAGTTGATCGCCGACGCCATTAACGATGCACAGAATCGCGGTGTAGCCGTGCGATTTCTTTACGAAGGAGGAAACGCCAATATGATCTTGAGCGATTTGGATGCCGCAGTTCCTGTGTTGGAGCGTCCCGACGGTGTGCCGGGCATCATGCACAACAAATTCGTCGTCATCGACAAGAACAGCCCGAGTAATAGCGGGGTAATCACCGGTGCCACTAACTGGACTCCGGGTCAGCTGTTTAACGACCCCAATGATTTGATCATCATTCAAGATCAAAGCTTGGCTAAAGCCTACGATATTGAATTTGAAGAAATGTGGGGAAGCACAACGACCACACCAAATGCAGCAAACGCGAAATGGGGAGCTGACAAACTCGACAATACCCCTCACAAATTCATCATTGGAGGCAAGTCGGTCGAAAGCTACTTTTCGCCATCCGACGGAGTCACGGGCAAGATCGTTGAGACCATCGAAAGCACGGGCAGCAGCGCACACTTTGCCGTTATGGCCTTTACTCGCGACGAGTGTGCCGATGCTCTGATCGATGTCAATGGCCAGTTTGGAAAATACGTCGAGGGAATCATTGAGAACGTAAACGATCAGGGAGGCGAATATCAGAACCTCATCGATGCGGGCATACTGGTGGTTGACGCAGGGCCCCTTCCGGGTATCATGCACCACAAGTACATCATCATCGATTACGACAATACTTCCACGGCAAAGGTCCTCGCAGGCTCACATAACTGGTCGAGCTCGGCCGAGAATTCGAATGACGAGAACACCCTCATCATATACGATCACGCCATGGCCGACATGTATTTCCAGGAATGGAGAGCTTTGCTCAATAGCCTAATCGGAGTAGACGAAGAGGCGGTGATCGATATGACGGTTTACCCACATCCTATCGCTGATCAGTGGGCCATCGAATTGACCGCTCCGATCGCCGGGAAGGGTCAATTGGCTCTTTACGACATGGAAGGTCGACTCGTACTGGAGCTGCCCGTACAATGGACCGGTGACAACCAAAAAGTCGAGGTGGATCACGCCCTGCGCTCGGGAGCCTATATCCTCCAATTGAGCGGAAACGGGTGGTCGGCATACCAAACCCTTATCCACCGATAAAGGGTTACATTTGGGTTCATGAACGCCCTGCTCAGATACTGTAAGCGACCTTACCCATTACATGTTGGATGGGCAAAAGCACTGCGGCAAGGCTTTATATTTGGCCTATTGGTAGGCGCATTTCTCGTATTCTTCAGACCCTTTGGGCTGTATAGCGTAGATCGAAAATACGATTACGTGCTCTGGGGTTTTGGTGCCGTAACCTTTTTGGCAACTCTCTTCAACGACGGCATTCTGCCCAAGTTGCTCCCGAGTTTCTTTCACGAGCGAAAATGGAACACAGGAAAAGAAATCGCCTTCGTTCTGTATCACATCTGGTTCATTGGCACGGCGAATTTTGCCTATTTGCTCCTATTGACCACGACGAAATTGATTTGGACGGCCTACGGCCAGATTTGCATGTATACGCTCGGAATCGGACTTTTTCCGGTGGTTTTAGGCATCGCGATCAGGCAACGTCAATTATTCGATCGCTACTCCGGACAAGCCGAACAGATTCATCCGACGCAACCCACCCGGCCCGATGTTTCGGCAGTAGTGATTTCCGGAAAGAACGATAACGAACAACTCGAACTCCCAGCTCAAAACCTCTTGTATCTGGAGGCTGAAGGCAACTATGTCATCGTCGGTTTCGAAAAGGACGGTGCGCTGCAAAAAGAAATGCTCCGCTCCACGTTGCGCGAGCTTCTGGAGCAACTCAATGAGCACCCTTCCTTGGAGCAGGTTCACCGCAGTTTTGTGGCCAATCTGGATCGGGTCGATCGCGTAACGGGGAACAGCCAAGGCCTACAACTCCACTTCGGCGAATCGGGGGTCGAGATTCCCGTATCGCGCCGCAAGGTGCCAGAAATAAAGGAACTCCTGGAGCATACCGTTCGTCCCTAAACTGTGCCGCTCGTCACGATCGGCTTGCCTTTCATCACATTCATTGGTCATTCGTCACCCTTTTTCGCCGCGCCCATTGCCCTCGCCATGCGCAAGGGTGAAAGTTCGCACCGGACCATCGGGAAGGTGTTCGTTTGAACCATGGGAATCGCAACGGCAACGGCCTTTATAAATAGCCTGTTCATTTGGATACCTTTCTTGTTGATGTTGAGCATATTTAGTTTTTACAACGTGCTCATCGGTGTACGCGCCCTTCGCTTTTACCGGGGCGGGCGACCCAACGCCATCGATAACGCGGTACACGCCGTGGCCATCCTCTTTGCCGCCGCACTGTTTGGGTACGGCATTTACGGTTACGCGACCTCCCCTCAAAATTTCGTGTGGGTATTGTCGTTGGTCTTTGGAGCTTTAGGTATGTTTGGAATTACTAAGAACTTTAGAATGATCAGAAAGCCCCACGACCGCGCTACTTGGATGCGCTTTCATATTTCGGGTATGCTGAGCGGGTACATCGCCGCAGTAACGGCATTCTCGGCAACGAGCCCGGACTTTTTACCCGGACTCGTTCAGTGGCTCTGGCCCACCGTGCTTTTTACCCCGGTGATCGCCCGGCATCAACGCAGGGTATTCAAACTCTCGCTCGCCACGGTACTGAGTGCCTTGATCTTGCTGCCCACGACCCTGCAAGCCGCACAGCCTTACGGTATCGCTTCTTCTGTTTTTGCCATTCCGGCGCAGGCTAAAAAGCTCAGCCTAACCATCACCGTGACTTCGAACAAGAACGACGGCACCGTGTACCTGAGGCTCATGAACGAAAAGAACGAAAAGGTCGATGAATGCGTCGCCAAAGTAGTCGACGGAAAGGCCGTTTGCCAATTCGAGGGGCTAACTCCCGGACAGTACGCAGCGGCGGCTTTCCAAGACCTGAACGACGACGGAGAAATGAACGCCAACATGTTCGGCATGCCGGTCGAACCCTACGGGTTCTCCAACAATGCCCGCGGCCAATTTGGACCGCCTTCATTCGACGATCAACTCTTTGACCTTCAAAGCAACGAATCCAATACCTTTGAGGTTAAATGAAACGCCTCACCCTACTGCTTGTCGCTTTTATTGTTTTCGCCCTTGCGGGCGGATGCGGGGCTTCCAAGACCGTTCGCCTCTGCGATGCAACAAAAGCACCCACCGAGGCTTTTCGTGACAGCATCCCCTTCGTTTGGAAGTACAGCAGCATCGTGGTTCAAATCGAGGTGCCCGGAACAGGTCGCAAGTGGGATATGATCTTCGATACAGGGGCATCGTACAGTGTTCTGAATCAAACCAATACACAGCTCGATCGCATTGAGAAAGTCGCCACCGTTAGCGTTGGCGACACCCACGGGAACCGGCAGTCGACTCCAATAATGATGCTCGATTCTGTATTGATCGGGAACACCCTGTTCACCAATCACGCCGCTGTAAGTGTACCATACGACGAAAACAGTATTTTGAGATGCATCGCAGCCGACGGGATCCTCGGTGCCAATTTGATGAAGAAATGTCACTGGATGATCGATTACGATCG
This sequence comes from Flavobacteriales bacterium, assembly GCA_021296215.1. Classification (NCBI taxonomy): domain Bacteria; kingdom Pseudomonadati; phylum Bacteroidota; class Flavobacteriia; order Flavobacteriales; species Flavobacteriales bacterium. The sequence continues at coordinate 33,072 of JAGWBA010000009.1, read as the reverse complement.
CAAGATGATCTTCTTCTCATCGAGTCGAGATGGGCTTCCACCGCCCGAGTCCGACGAAGGTATTCAGGAATTTCAATTGTCGGGTGGTCGGCCACATATCGATATCGACCTCAACGGATTCGAGGTTTCACATGTGCTCATGGATACCGGGTACAACGGTTTCATGGAAGCGTCACCATCGGTGGTGAAGGCCTTGCGCGATTCTACAACCGGCGAATGGACCTATTTCAGAAAATTCGACGGAACCACCTTTGGACTGTACGGTGTAAAGAACGACACCCTATATTTTAGCCCGAACCACACCCTCACTCTGGCCGATGGTTCGAGTTGGAATTACCTTATGGAGGTTCAGGGTGGGTCGGGTGCAAAACTAGGGAACGACCTCTTTCGCCATTACAACATGTACTTCTATTTCCCGGACAAAGAACTTCAGTGGGTCAAGCGCGATACCATTTCAGTAAACCCCTTGGAGCCCGGATTTGGTGTGGGCATGATGTGGACCGCTCGCGGTATCGAGGTGAGGAGCTTAACGGAAGGTGGGCCGGCACAGCTTGCAGGTATTGAGTTGGGCGATATGGTCGAGCGCTTGGGTAAGATTCCCGCCGGCGAGTTCAAAGGCCGTATTTGCGACCTGTATGACTACCTTCGGGAAACATCGGACCAACACGAAATCCTTACCCTGGACATTCGAGGAAAAGGAGTAATAGAACTTCAAAAAGGGCTTTACCCATTGAGGACATCTGAATCGAATTGATCATGAAAAAAATCTTGTTGACCCTGATGTTCATTGGGGCCATTCTATCGACACACGCGCAGTTTCACGTCATTCACATGGAGCAATCCGACGCAAAAGGAGCTACAGTGGAGCGAAAGACCGACTTCTATTTTCACTCCGAGCACTTGAGAATGGACACCCGTGTTGGCGAGTCCGCAAAACAAAGTGTGATCTACGACCGCAAAGCTGAAACGGTGTACATGGTCGACCACACCGCCAAGAAGTACTTTGTACTCGATCGGGAAGTGGCCGCAGAATTGAAAGGCCGCATTGAGCAGATGAAGAAAATGGCCGAGGAGCGCATTGCTCAAATGCCGCCCGAACAGCAAGAGATGGCCCGCAAAATGATGGAACAACAAATGGGCAACATCGAAGCGGATTACGGAATTGAAGCTACAGGTGAAGAAAGCGACATCAACGGCTACGATTGCTCTGAATATCTCATGAGCGAAGACGGTGAGTTGAAAAAAAAGATGTGGGTAGCCAGCTACGGCGACTTGGGAATAGGCAAAAAAGAAGTTGTTTGCCTCGAAGAATTCAGCGAACTAATGGGATCGTTCGCCGAATCAATGGGATCGAACCTCGGCGACAGCAACTTCTTATATCAAAAGGAAATTCAGGGGCTACCCGTTCGCTCCATAGATTACGACTACGGAAATCCCGCCGGACAAGACAATATCGTGGACATAGAAACCTATACGCCTACGGAGCAATTCTTCTCGATTCCCGGTGGATATACAGAACAATCAATTGACCAGGGCCCCCGATGAAAGGAGGTCTGATCATAAGTGCGATCATTCTTTTTATGAACGCCCACGCACAGTTTGATCTCCAAGGGCATCGAGGCTGTAGAGGTCTAATGCCCGAGAATACTATTCCGGCCATGATTCACGCTCTAGAACTCGGGGTTTCGACCTTGGAAATGGACGTGGTTATGACCGCCGACAACGTGGTGATCCTAAGTCACGAGCCATGGATGAACCCCGATATTTGTCGCGATGCTGCGGGAAAGGAATTAAGTGACGATAGAGAAAACTACTCCATTTTCCGCTTGACCTGCGACGAAGTGCGGTCATTCGACTGTGGGAGCTCGGAATACGATCGATTTCCGGAGCAAAAGAAGTTGTCAGTATACAAGCCAAGCCTGGAGGAGGTACTGGATACCGTAATTGCTTATTGCCGATCCAATGAGCCGGCACTTCCCTATTTGAATATCGAAACCAAGATCACGCCCCAAGGTGATGGTGTTTACCATCCTCAGCCGGAAGTTTTGGTCGAAGCCATCGCTTCGGTCGTGAACGGGACGCCTTTCGAAAATAAGATGTTCCTGCAATCATTTGATCCGCGAAGCCTCGAAGTAGCGCACAAAGAGCATCCTTCGTGGAAGCTCGTGCTGTTGATCGAAAAGGAACGCAATCCCGAAAAGGCCTTGAAGATGTTGAGCTTTAAGCCGGATGTGTACAGCCCGAACTTTGAATTGCTCGACAAAGAGACGGTAAAATACCTACACGAAAGGAGTATCCGCGTTATCCCGTGGACCGTTAACTACCTCCCCGATGCTGAGGTCATGTTGGAGATGGGGGTCGACGGCATCATCACCGATTATCCCGACCGTATATCAATCGAGGCGCTCGGAATCGAATAGGTAGGCGATATTTCGTTTAAGGCCTTCGTACTTCGTGCGTTTTACCGCCGATTTCTTAAAAATTTCATTGAATGTTTCTCGAGTGAGTTCTTGCCACTCCGATTTTCCCATACTCAAGAGGCTGGGGTGCGGGTCAAACGCCGGTTCGTTGTGCGGTTTTGAAAACCTGTTCCACGGGCACACGTCCTGACAAACGTCACAACCAAACATCCAATTATCGAACTGGTCGGCGTATCCGCCCGGGAGGGCGCCCTTCAATTCAATGGTGAAGTGCGAAATACACTTGCTACCATCGACCACGTAGGGTTCTATGATGGCGTTGGTCGGACAGGCGTCTATGCACCGAGTGCACGTACCGCAATAGTCCGACATCGGCGTATCGGCCTGAAGATCGAGATCACAAATAATCTCAGCGATAAAAAAGAAGGAACCTTCCTTCGGGTGAATGACGTTGGTGTTCTTACCCATCCAGCCGAGTCCAGAGCGCATTGCCCAGGCTTTGTCGAGCACGGGAGCCGAATCGACGAAAATGCGCCCATCGACATCGCCGAATTCCGTCCGCATTTCGTGCAATAGCTCCTTCAGTTTATCCTTTATTACAAAGTGGTAATCGGTTCCGTAGGCATATTGCGAGATCTTCGGTGCATCGGGGTCGTGTTGCCGTTGATCGGTGTAGTAATTGAAGGTCAGTGAAATCACAGATCCGGCGCCTGGAACCAGCTTCCGCGGGTCGAGTCGCTTATCGAAGTGGTTTTCCATGTACGACATAGAACCGTGCATGCCGCTTTGAAGCCATTTTTCGAGCCGTGGAGCCTCTTCTTCCAGAATGTCCGCCCTGGATATACCGCAGCCCAAGAATCCAAGCCTCACGGCTTGATGCTTGATGAACTCGGCCCGATGCGAAGTATCGGGGAGGCTCATCAGAACAGCGAGTTTTGATCTCCTGAGGGTTTAACGCCGAGGTGTTTGTACGCGAGCTCGGTTACCTGTCGTCCACGGGGGGTCCGCATGAGGTATCCTTGCTGAATGAGGAAGGGTTCGTACACTTCTTCGAGGGTGCCCGCATTTTCACCCACTGCCGTTGCTATGGTGCTGAGTCCGACCGGTCCACCTTTAAATTTCTCGATGACCGTCGACAGAATTCGATTGTCCATTTCGTCGAGTCCGTGTTGATCGACGTGTAAGGCTCCGAGTCCGTGTTTGGCTATGGCCATGTCGATGGAGCCATTTCCTTTGACCTCCGCAAAGTCGCGCACTCGGCGAAGCAGGGCATTCGCTATACGGGGCGTTCCTCGGCTTCGTACGGCGATCTCAATAGCCGCCTCATCTGTGATCGGCACATCTAGGATATCGGCCGAACGGTGAACGATGTGGGTCAATAATTCCACATCGTAGTATTGTAGGCGACTGTTTATCCCAAAACGAGCCCGTAGCGGAGAGGTTAATAAGCCGCTTCGCGTGGTGGCACCGATTAGGGTGAATGGGTTCAGGTTGATTTGTACCGTACGGGCATTGGGCCCACTGTCGATCATGATATCGATCTTAAAATCCTCCATGGCCGAATACAGGTATTCTTCAATAACGGAGGACATGCGGTGTACTTCATCAATGAAGAGCACATCGCGGTTTTCGAGGTTGGTTAGGAGTCCGGCGAGGTCGCCCGGCTTATCCAATACGGGTCCGCTGGCAACTTTGATATTGACTCCGAGTTCGTTTGCGATGATATGGGCCAAGGTCGTTTTTCCGAGACCGGGAGGTCCGTGCAATAGCACATGGTCTAGAGCATCGCCCCGGCGGTTCGACGCCTCGACGAATACCTCTAAATTGTCCACTACTTGTCGTTGACCAGCGAATTCACCAAATCCCTTTGGCCTCAGTGCCCGATCGAGTTCCTGTTCCTCGGGGCCCCACTCCTCTCCGGTCGGGTCCAAATGCTCGTTCATAGGCATCTAAGGTAAGGCAAATTCGCGCCTCGCGGTGCGAAGCGCAGGGCATAAAAAAAACTTCCCCTCCGGGTGGGAGGGGAAGCAACCAATCGAATGATCTATTAATCCAAACTAATCCTTAGACTGGCGGTTAGTGGAAAGAACTGATGGAGACAAAGAAAAACACAATCCCCTAACCTTTGAACCAAATGTAGGTTCACCTATCTAACCCCACAAACCGAGATTATTCAAAAGTCACATATTCGAATTGGTAAAATACAACGAGTCCCGCCAATTGACGGGACTCGAGCTAATTCGTTAGTCACAATGTGAACTTAATGAACCTCTTCACCCTCTTGTAAAGGCACGGTTTGAGGAACAAAATCATCATCCATACCGGGCTTGCTGTAGTCGTATGCCCAGCGGTGAACCTCAGGGATATCGCCTGGCCAGTTACCGTGAATATGCTCTACCGGGGTAGTCCATTCCAGGGTATTCGATTTCCAAGGATTTTGTTCGGCTTTTTTACCGCGGAAGATGCTGTATAAGAAGTTGAACAAGAAGAATGCTTGTCCAACTGCTGATAGGATGGCGAACATAGTTACCAGCACATTGATGTCGGTAAGGTTATCGAACATCGGGAATGCGGTGTTGCTGTAGTAGCGACGTGGCACGCCGGCAAGTCCTAGGAAGTGCATCGGGAAGAACACCCCGTAAGCACCGATGAAGGTGAGCCAGAAATGCCAATATCCCAATTGTTTGTTCATCATTTTTCCGAACAGTTTCGGGAACCAGTGATATACCCCGGCGAACATCCCGAAGATGGCCGAAAGCCCCATTACGATATGGAAGTGAGCCACAACGAAATAGGTATCGTGAACGTTGATGTCGAGGGCGCTGTCACCGAGGATCAATCCCGTAAGACCTCCTGAGATGAAGGTAGATACCAATCCGATCGAGAACAGCATCGCAGGTGTAAAACGGATATTTCCTTTCCATAACGTTGTGATGTAGTTAAACGCTTTCACCGCAGATGGAATGGCGATCAACAAGGTCGTAAAGGTAAATACGGATCCGAGGAATGGGTTCATACCCGTTACAAACATATGGTGTCCCCAAACGATGAACGAAAGGAAAGCGATGGCCAAGATCGAGCCCACCATAGCGCGGTAACCGAAGATCGGTTTTCGCGAATTCGTTGAAATGATCTCAGAGGTAATTCCGAGTGCCGGAAGAAGCACAATATATACCTCGGGGTGACCGAGGAACCAAAAAAGGTGCTGGAAGAGTACCGGAGAACCTCCATTGTTGGTCAACACTTCTCCCTGGATCATGATGTCGCTGAGGTAGAAGCTCGTTCCCATGGAGCGGTCGAAAAGCAACAAGAGTGCTGCCGATAAAAGAACCGGGAAGCTCAAAATACCAATGATAGCGGTTACGAAGAACGCCCAAATGGTCAATGGAAGACGCGTCATGGACATCCCTTTGGTACGCAAGTTGAGCACTGTTACTACGTAGTTCAAGGCACCGAGCAGTGAGCTAGCGATGAACAAGGTCATACTCACGAGCCACAAAGTCATACCGGCACCCGATCCTGGGATCGCTTGGGGAAGTGCTGAAAGAGGTGGGTTTATCGTCCATCCTGCGGATGCGGGTCCGCCCGTTACGAACAGAGAAATGACCATCACCACTGAACTTACGAAGAAGAACCAGTACGAAAGCATGTTAATGAATCCACTAGCCATGTCTCGGGCTCCGATCTGCAATGGAATGAGGAGGTTCGAGAATGTCCCTGAAAGCCCGGCGGTCAGCACGAAAAATACCATGATGGTACCGTGAATGGTGACGAGAGCGAGGTAGATATTGGGATCCATTACCCCGTCAGGTGCCCATTTACCTAAAAATGTTTCGAGGATAGGGAAGCTTTCACCTGGCCAGGCCAATTGCAAACGGAAGAAAACGGACATAACAAATCCGATGAGCCCCATGAGCATTCCCGTGATCAGGAATTGCTTTGCAATCATTTTGTGGTCCATCGAAAAGACGTATTTCGTGAGGAACGTCTCTTCGTGATGTGCGTGATTGTGAGCCATAATCAGTGACGGTATTTTAACTATTGGCCAGTGGCGTTTGTTCGCTCATCCAGCGGTCATATTCTTCTTGGGAGACCACCTTGATGGTCATTTGCATGCTGTAGTGGGCTGCACCACAAATCTTGTTACAAAGCAGGATATAATCGAACTCCGGATTACCCGTTTCTTGTCGCATTTGATCCGTGGTCTTGGTCGGGGTAAACGCAAACTGCGTATTCATACCCGGTACGCAGTTCATTTGCATTCGGAAATGAGGGAAGTAAGCCGAGTGAAGTACGTCTTGGCTACGGAATTTGAACAACATGGGCTGGCCTACCGGTAGGTAGATCTCCCCTCGACCGAGAACATCATCTTGGCCAAATTCATCTTCCATATCGATACCTACGATGTTCGCACCTTGGATGTTGCGAACATTTGCTTCTCCAAGCATACCATCCTGTCCGGTGAATCGAGCCGTCCAGTCGAACTGGCGTGCATAGAATTCTACCACTTGAGCATCACTTGTATCCTTATTGACGATTCCCGACCAGGTTTTGAGACCATAAACGATCAAAACGGTCAGTACGATCGCTGGAATAGCGGTCCAAATGAGTTCCAGACGGTTATTGTGTGAAACGTAGGATGCCTTGTTCTCTTTCTTTCCGCGATAGCGATAAGCGAAGAAGAACAACAAAGGCTGGGTAATCAAGAAAACTACGATGATGATTCCCATAGTGATCGCCATCAAATTGTCGATCTGCACTCCATGCTCTGAAGAGGCTCCCGGCAACATAAGTGGTTCCCACTTAAACCACATCCAGAAGAACGACACGACCATAGCGATCATGAACAGAAGCATTAAAGCTCCTTGGTTGCGGTTGTCTTTGTCGTTAACCTTGTTGGTATTCCCGCCGCGCAACTCCGCAGACAATTCGAGAATACGTATCACCTGTACAACGGCGGCTACGACCAATACAACTGTTAAGGCTATCAATAATTGATTCATATCCCTAGTATCCTATTAAATATGGTGTAACTCGCTTTCCTTGAGCATTGGGTGATTCTTTTGAATCAATGGCACTTTTGAAAGCGTATTGAAGACCACCAACATGAACAATCCGGCAAATCCGGCAAATCCGCCCAATTCAACGATTCCAAAATGCCAGTGCTCTCCCATGGTTCCCGGAGTGATCATGCAGAAGAAATCCAACCAATGTCCAAACAAGATCATGATACCTGCGGCGATCAAGAAACCGAAGTTTCGTTTCGAATCCCGACTCATAAGTACGAGAAGTGGCATAATGAAATTCAATACCAATGCGGTAAAGAACGGCAATTTATAATTGTCGAATCGAGCCATGAAGTAAGTTACCTCTTCCGGAATGTTAGCGTACCAGATGAGCATGAACTGACTGAACCATAAATAAGTCCAGAAAACACTGAACGCGAACATGAACTTTCCTAAGTCGTGAATGTGGTTCTCGTTTAGGCTATCCATGTAACCCAGCTTCTTCAAGTAAACGGCCATCATGGTAAGTACAGTTAATCCGCTGACGAACATAGATGCAAAAACATACCATCCGAACAGAGTACTGAACCAGTGTGTGTCGATCGACATAATCCAATCCCAAGCCATAGTTGAGCTTGTAACGGCAAAGAATACAGTAAATATTGCTGATACTTTAACGCTCTTACGGTAGTTATCGATTCCACCCACTTCGTCTTCGCGAAGGCTGAGTTTGCGCAATATACGCGTAGCCCAGATCCAACCGAGAAGGTAAATGATCGCTCGAAGAATAAAAAATCCAAAATTCAAGAACGGTGTTTTTCCCGCAATGATAGAATCGCAATGTGGATTTTCGATGACTTCTTCACCGTCCATGCCCTCATAGTCTGCTGCGTACATATGGTGCCCACCACTATGATCTTCCCCGACCTCTCCATGCGCATCATGTGGAGCGTGGTCAGAACTGTGGTCATCGCCGTGAGCTTCTTGGCCGTGTATATCTCCGTGATCGTCGGCATGTGCTTCAGCGGAATGATCGTCACCATGAGACATTCCGGCTTCGTAATCACGCAATTCAGCGACGGTTACTTCCTCAGTCGTGATAAATGTGTCCATCCAGTGGTACATGTGGTGCAAGTGCATTCCACCGGCCACGATAATCACGACCATGAATCCACCCGCGATCGGCAAGTACGATCCCATAGCTTGCATCAATCGGTTCAATTGAACCGACCAACCCGCTTGTGCGATGTATTGAATTCCCAGGAAGAAGGTGCCGATCAAGGCGATTCCCAAGAAGAAAGTATTATTCACCAATAATGCAGGCCAAGCGCGATGTGCGTCGGCAATAAATCCATAAGCGAAGGCCAAAACTCCGACCCCGATCAGGATATATGCAAGTCTTTTCAGTTTAGCTGGTACTTCAAACATAGCCCCTCTTATTTACCGGATTCGAGATCTGATTTCAACTTCAATACATAGCTGGTGATCTTCCAGCGCTCCTCCGGAGTAATTTGTGAAGCATGTGCACCCATGATGTTGCGACCGTAGGTGATCACGTGGTAAATACTTCCTTCAGTAATAGCTCGTCCGGCATCATCATACGATGGAACACCGAGGATCTTCTCATTTTGAACCAATTTACCTTGACCCATTCCTTTAGGCCCGTGGCAATGATCGCAGAAGATGTCGTACAACTCCTTGCCCTCGGCCAACCATTCGTCTTCGTGACCTGCGATGGCCATAGCGTAAGGATTGGATAGGGTTGTCTTTGCAGAGTCGTACCCCGCTTCGGAGTTAGGATACTCGTAAGGAACGAACCCGCGAGGAATCGTTCCTTCCACAGGTTTCAAAGCGCTTACGCCATCGGCGAACAGATCACTTTCCTCGTAAGTATCTATGGACTCAGCCCGATACATGTCGGGCATGTATTCAATGCCCGGAGTTTTGTTGTCCTTTTGACATGAAGTACTCGCCACGGAGAAGATCGCCAGTGCTCCAAGTCCCAAAAGACTAGTTTTCAAATACTTCATTTCTTAAGCGTCTTTTTGATTAACCTCGACGGCTCCTGTTGACTTTAGCGCGTCTGAAATCTCGTCGACATTACCGCCCGACTCGATCTCCACGAGAAACATATCATCAGTAGTTCGTACATCAGGATTTTGTCTTGGGCTTCCCGGAAACATTCCATTACGCACCAAAAAAGTGATCACCATCAAGTGACCGGCAAATAATACGGTACATTCGAACATAATAGGAACGAAGGCAGGCATGTTAGCGAGGTAGGTAAAGCTTGGCTTACCCCCGATATTCTGCGGCCAATCCGCGATCATCATATAGTACATCATCGAAATGGCAAACGTCAATCCAATGAGTCCGTAGATGAATCCCGCAATGGACAAGCGCGTTGGCGCCAGTCCCATTGCGTGATCTAGTCCGTGTACCGGAAATGGTGTATAAACCTCTTTTATTCGAATTCCTTTTTCACGAAGCGCCTTCACTCCCGAAAGCAATACATCGTCGTCATTGTATAGACCGTGAATCAACTTCTTACTCATGGTGATGCTTTTTTTGCTCCTCTCCGGAAGATTTCAAGATCATCTTCAACTCAGCCTGTGCGATAACCGGGAAGGTGCGCGCATACAGCAGGAAGAGTACAAAGAAGAATCCGATAGTACCGATGAAAATTCCAATGTCCACAAAAGTTGGAGAGAACATAGTCCAGCTCGAGGGCAGGTAATCGCGGTGTAGAGGGGTCACGATAATCACGAAGCGCTCAAACCACATACCGATGTTTACGATGATCGATAAGAAGAACGTAAAGACGATACTCGTTCTAAGTTTTTTAAACCACATCAACTGCGGTGAGATCACGTTACAGATCATCATGGACCAGTAAGCCCACCAATAAGGCCCTGTAGCCCTGTTCAAGAAGGCGTATTGCTCGTACTCAACTCCGGAATACCATGCCATGAAGAGCTCGGTGATATAGGCAATACCCACGATTGATCCCGTGAGCATGATCACGATGTTCATCAACTCGATGTGTTGGATGGTGATGTACTGCTCCATCTTGACCACCTTCCTCATAATGATAAGCAGGGTTTGCACCATAGCAAACCCTGAGAAGATAGCTCCGGCAACGAAGTACGGAGGGAAAATAGTGGTGTGCCATCCAGGGATCACCGACGTGGCAAAGTCAAACGATACGATCGTGTGAACCGAAAGTACCAGCGGAGTAGCCAAACCAGCCAACACCAAAGACAATTCCTCGAATCGCTGCCAGTGTTTCGCTTTTCCTCCCCATCCAAAACTCAAAACCGTGTAGATCTTCTTTTGGAAAGGTTTCACTGCACGGTCACGAATCATAGCAAAATCAGGAATCAACCCCATATACCAGAAAACCAACGAAATCGACAAGTAGGTCGAGATCGCGAAAACGTCCCAAAGAAGCGGTGAATTGAAGTTCAACCAAAGGCTTCCAAAGTTGTTTGGGATAGGAAATACCCAGTAAGCATTCCAAACACGACCCATGTGGAACAAGGGGAATAGACCTGCCTGTACAACGGCGAAGATCGTCATGGCTTCCGCAGATCGGTTGATCGACATACGCCATTTCTGGCGGAAAAGCAGCAATACTGCCGAGATCAATGTTCCGGCGTGACCAATACCTACCCACCAAACGAAGTTGGTGATGTCCCAGGCCCAACCAATAGTTCGGTTTAGACCCCAAACCCCGATTCCGGTACCGACAGTATAGGCTAAGCAACCCATTCCCCAGAGGAACATGGCAGCTGATATCCCGAAAACGATCCACCAGGAACGTCCGGCAGAAGTTTCGATCGGCCTAGCCACTTCTTCGGTAATGTCGTGGTACGACTTCTTACCGGTAATTAGTGGCTCGCGTATGGGCGATTCGTAATGCATAAGATTCTCCTTTATCTAAATAGGTTTAGGCTTTGTTTCTCACTTTAGTCTGGTAGAATACGGAAGGTTTTGTTCCGATCTCTTCCAACAGATAGTAGCGGCGTGGCTCCTCGCGAATCTTGTGCACACGACTCTCCGGATCATTTACATCACCAAAGGTGATTGCTCCCGTATCACAAGCTCCTGCACAAGCAACCGTGAAGTCTCCGTCCGCAACCGGACGACCTTCACGTTTAGCTTCCAATTTACCCAATTGAATGCGCTGCAAGCACATAGTACACTTCTCCATGACCCCACGTGCACGTACAGTTACATCCGGATTCAACACCATTTTACCCCATTCGTCCTGAGCCGGGTTTACATCATTGAACTTAGAATAGGTAGGGTAGTTAAACCAGTTGAATCGACGCACTTTGTAAGGACAGTTGTTCGCACAATAGCGCGTACCGATACAACGGTTATAGGCCATGTGGTTCAATCCTTCAGAGCTGTGAGCCGTTGCCCCTACCGGACAAACCGTTTCACAAGGAGCGTGGTTACAGTGCTGGCACATTACCGGCTGGAATACCACTTCGGGTGCATCGGCCGGATCTTCCATGGCTGCATACATCTCAATGGCTCCTAATCCTTCCTCTTCTGCACGATCCTTGGTCATCTCACTGCTGTAATAGCGATCGATACGCAACCAATGCATATCGCGTGAGCGGCGTATCTCGTCCTTACCAACGACCGGTACGTTGTTTTCTGCTTGACAAGCAACCACACATGCACCACACCCGATACAGTTATTCAAATCGATCGATAGGTTCCACCAGTGGCCGGTAGTCTTGTCGAACTCTTCCCACAAGTTCACCTCAGAAGCCGGCTTTACGCCTTCATGAGTTTCAAATGTAGGTTCGTCATTACCGGCGCTTGGATTGGCAATGAATTCTTCAAGCGTTGTTTCTTTCACAATGTGGCGTCCCATCATTGTGTGAGCCAACTGGATACACGCAAACTCGTGCATTCCGTCGACCTTTTCGATGGTCACTCCTGTTTGTGTTGTACTTCCATTGAGGTAAAGAGGGAATGCGTTCACCCCTACTCCGTTACCTACGATTCCGGCTGCCGTACGTCCGTAACCAAGCGCGAGACCTACAGATCCCGGTGCTTGTCCGGGCTGAATCATTACCGGTACATTCTCGACAGTAGTTCCATTCACCGTTACGTTCACTAAGCTTCCGTTCAAAGCTCCATTCGAGGTATTCTCATTCACCAATCCCATCGCTTCTACATCCGTGCGAGAAACGGTGAGGTAGTTATCCCAGCTCGTACGGGTGATCGGATCAGGGAATTCCTGAAGCCAAGGATTGTTGGCAGATGCTCCTGATCCCAATCCGGATTTCGTATAGAGCTCAAGCTCTAAATCCGAACCTTTTTGCTGAGCGATCGCGCGGGCCGCTCCCGAAACGTCAACCAAAACAGGGGCTTCTTTCGACTCGGTATTCTCTCCGGCCGATTGGGGTTGCACGTAGAAACCATCGTGCACGGCCCGATTCCATGAACCGGCCCCGGCTACCAAGATATTCTGTCCCCAATGATTCTTGATGAAATCATAGGCCGCACCCTTTCCGGTCCAAGCCAACATGTTCTCCAAAGGACTTCTAGTGTCGTAAAGCTTTTGTATGGTAGGCTGCGCTAAGGTATAGTAACCTTCAACCGGCATTGCATCATCCCAACTTTCCAGGTAGTGGTTCGTCGGCAGCAAATAATTCGCAGAAATAGCCGTCTCCGTCATACGATCATCCATGACCGCGGTCGTGTCGACCTTCTTCATGGCCTCGGCAAATTCAGCACCCATTGCGTGGCTGTAAACGGGGTTCACGCCCATCATTACGAGCACTCCTACCTGACCTGCCTTCATATCAGCAAGCAATGTCGCTACCTCAGCATCATTTCCTTGCTTGGTTTTATTCGCTCGATCAATATCCAAAGTAGCTCCGTAGTTCCCCAAGATCTGATTGATCGCGATCGTCACCTTTTGAACGTCCGCGTCATTCGATCCGGCCACTACCAAAGACTTACCACGAGCAGCCCAAAGCTTATTAGCTACGGCATTGACATCGGCGTCATAAGCGGTTTTTGTACTGCCTACGGCAGGATTCCCGTTCTTTGCTGCCAAGGCGTTGTATAGAGAGAGGATGACCTTTCCTTGCTCACTCGGCTTCACCATTACGCGCTTATCGGCATTCGCTCCAGTGATCGACATATTGCTTTCGAACTGCCAGTGCCGGGACATCTTGCCATGACGTGGGTCACGCATTTTGATGTAGTCGCGAGAGTTTCCAAAGTTCAAATGCTCTCCCAGAAAATCAGCTCCCACGCCAACCACTACTTCGGCTTTATCGAAATGGTACGATGGTAATGCGCGCTTTCCAAATACTTCTGAATGTGCGTCCAAGATTCCGCTATACGAAACGGCGTCATACGAAACGTGACTCGCTCCCGGATGCATGGTCATGAACTCCGCTCCAACGGCGTTAATCGATGGACTCGTGATCGAGTTGGTCAAGAAAATCACTTTTTTACCCGCGGCTTCCGCATCAGCAATGGCCTTCTTTATGTCAGCGTCAACAGTTGCCCAAGTGATCTCTGCGCCGTCTTTCATAGGAGCCTTCGAACGTGCTGTATCGTAAAGGTTCAAGACGCTGGCCTGAACACGCGATGTCATTGCTCCATTCATTGGAGCGTCGTTGTTCGTTTCAATCTTGATCGGACGACCCTCCCGAGTTTTTACCAGCACACTGGCAAAATCTTCACCGTCGCTATACGTTGTTGCGTAGTAATTCGCTACTCCGGGGGTAACTTCCTCAGGTTTGACTACGTACGGGATTACTTTTTGAACCGGCGTTTCACACGCGGCCAAGGTAGCCGCAGCCGTTGAGAAACCCATAAATTTTAAGAAGTCACGTCGCGTAGTTTTGGTGTCGCTTACTTTCTCGTCACCTAAAAAATCGGCCGTCGCTACCTCTTCGGGAAATTCGTTCTTGGCTAGTTCTTGAACTGCTGCATCATTCTGCAACTCTTCAATTCCTTTCCAGTATTTCTTCGTTGTTGCCATACTGAGATTGAGATTACTCGGATTAATAGTGGCACTTGCCACATTCCAATCCACCGATTTTATCTACCGTGATCTTTTCGCCTTTATACTCCTCGGCGAGCTGCTCGTGAAGCTTGTCGTAATACGGATTGTCCTCCATTTTGACTTCCGTTTCACGGTGACAATTGATACACCAGCCCATCGTCAATTCAGAGTACTGGTATACTTCTTTCATTTCTTCGATCGGTCCGTGACAAGTCTGACATTCAACTTGCCCGGCAACTACGTGCTGGCTGTGGTTGAAATATGCGAGGTCTGGAAGATTGTGGATACGCACCCATTCGATCGGCTTTTCTTCGTAGTCCTCTATGTAGGTACGCGTGTTTTTGTCCCAACCGATCGCCGCATAGATCTTCTCGATCTCTTTGGTTCCTTGCTCAGACTGGCCTTCAGCCACGTACATGTGACAGTTCATACAAACGTTGGCCGAGGGAACCCCTGCCGACTTGGAGTGACGGGCACTGCTGTGACAGTAATTACAATCCACTTCGTTTTGTCCGGCATGGATCTCATGGGAGAATGCAATAGGCTGTGTTGGCTGATAATTCTGATCAACTCCGATTCCTTTGAGGAAACCCCAAAGGCCGTTAAAGACGAAGATCAATACGATCACGGCTGCAAAACCCACGAGCTTTTTGTTGGCGAAGAAACGCTCAACATATACACGTAGATCGAAGAATTGGTCGATCGCCGATCGCGGCTCGACACCCTTCATGACGAGCAAGAGATTCTTGATGCGAACGAGAATGAATACGATGATGATGAGGAATACGACCAGTCCAATGAGCACTGGAGTTAAATCCATTGGCCCGGAACCCTGACCCGAACCCGCAGCACCGGCACCACCGCCAGTATCGGCTACGGCCGGAGCTTGTTTCGCTGCGTACTCCTGGTCGATGTACGCCAGTAGGCCACGAATGTCATCGTCAGAGAATTGAGGATAGGCCGACATGGCCAATCCGTTGTACTCTTCATAAATGGCCAAAGCTTGTGCATCACCGCTTTCGCGCAACTCTTGGTTATTGCGAATCCATGCGATCAACCATTCCTCATCGTACTTCTCAGTAACTTGTCCGAGTGCCGGACCAATGAGTTTGGCATCTACTTTGTGACATGCTGCACAATTGGCTTTCCACAATTTCTCCCCTACGGCCGGATCGCCCCCCTCTGCCCCAGTAGCAGTCGAATCCTGGGCCATGGTCGTGGAAGAAATTAGTGTGAATGCAGTTAAGATCAAGAGCGCGAATACCGCTCCAAACCTCGGGAGAAGGGCGTTTTTCATAGCAATCATCACCGAATTTCCGTTCGGCGCAAAAATAAGGACTCTAGCTTCATTAATGTAGAGGCGTTTCATTTTTACACTAATTTATAACCGTTCTAAATAGAGAGTCGCATGAGTATCACAACTGAAATCCCAACAAGTATTCTTCTACATTTGTTGCGGCAAAAACGCAAGATAATGAACCTCAGCAAGCTCATCGTGTTTAGCGCGATTCTACTTGTTCCTATTTATTTAAAGGCACAGGATACTAATTATGTGAGTCCCGTCGATACCATGGCTTCACAGACCTATTATAATCAGTATCCGGTTAAAATGTCGTCAAGCCTTATCGATCTCATCGATCGCGATGTAAAAATAAAAGCCAAGCGGCACAAGACCGATGGCTTTCGTATTCAATTATATTATGGTAATCGCGAGGAGGCGGTGAAACTAAAGGCGCATTATCAGGATCTGTTACAAACAGAACACGTGTACGTCGAGTATGAACAGCCCTATTTCAAGACCAAAATTGGAGATTTTCGCACCGAGTTAGAGGCCGAACGATACATGCGTGCAATGGGTGAGCATTGCAGCGGTTGCTTCATCGTTCGCGACGATATCGAATTCCCTTCTATTCAAGGGTCTTCTTCACCTCCACCTCTTGATACGCCTCGATGATATCACCGACTTTAATGTCGTTGAAGTTCTCGATATTCAATCCACATTCGAACCCTTTGGCTACTTCTTTGGCGTCGTCTTTGAAGCGCTTCAATGATCCGAGTTTTCCTGTGTAGATCACAACGCCGTCGCGAATAATGCGCACATCGTTGTTTCGGTGGATCTTTCCATCGAGCACCATACAACCCGCAATGGTTCCGACCTTGGAGATCTTGAATGTCTCGCGAATTTCGAGGTTGGCAACGATCTCTTCTTTCAACTCCGGAGACAACATACCCTCCATGGCGTCTTTGATCTCGTTGATGGCGTCGTAGATAATCGAGTACGTACGAATATCGATCTGCTCGGTATCGGCCAGTTTACGCGCTCCCATGCTCGGTCGAACCTGGAAGGCTAAAATCACAGCGTCAGAAGCCGATGCCAACAAAACATCCGATTCGGTAACGGCACCAACGGCCTTGTGAATGATGTTTACCTGAATTTCTTCGGTCGACAACTTCTGCAAGCTATCGCTCAGAGCTTCAATAGAACCATCCACGTCACCTTTTACGATGATATTGAGCTCCTGGAAGTCTCCAATGGCCAAACGACGGCCAATCTCGTCAAGCGTAATGTGCTTTTGAGTACGCATGCTCTGCTCGCGCTGAAGCTGTTGTCGCTTCGTAGCGATATCCTTCGCTTCACGCTCATCGGTCATGACCTTGAACTTGTCACCCGCCTGTGGGGCACCGTCCAACCCGAGAATGGAAACCGGAGTTGAAGGTCCTGCCTCTTTTACCGGGTGTTGTCTTTCGTCGAACATCGCCTTCACCTTACCGGAGTATTGTCCGGCCAACAAGTAATCACCAATGCGCAATGTTCCGTTCTGAACCAAGATAGTGGTCGTATACCCGCGTCCTTTATCGAGCGTTGCCTCAACGACCGATCCACTCGCCAATCGCTTTGGATTGGCTTTAAGATCGAGGATCTCCGCTTCGAGCAACACCTTTTCAAGGAGTTCCTTCACGTTTAATCCCGTCTTGGCTGATACTTCCTGGCTTTGGTATTTTCCACCCCAATCCTCAACCACCAGGTTCATTCCGGCCAATTGTTCTTTGATCTTTTCGGGGTTCGCCGCTTCGCGGTCCACCTTGTTCAGCGCAAATACGATAGGCACTCCCGCTGCTTGGGCGTGACTGATGGCCTCTTTAGTTTGAGGCATCACGGCATCATCGGCCGCGATCACGATAATGGCGATATCCGTTACTTGAGCTCCACGAGCACGCATGGCCGTAAAGGCCTCGTGACCCGGAGTATCGATAAAGGCGATTCGTTGTCCACCTTCCAACTCAACAGAGTAGGCACCGATATGCTGTGTAATTCCACCCGACTCACCCGCAATAACGTTGGCGTCGCGAACGTAGTCGAGCAAAGATGTTTTACCGTGGTCAACGTGCCCCATGACCGTAACGATCGGAGCGCGATACTCCAATTCAGACGGGTCATCCTCCACTTCCTGAACAGCTTCCTGAACATCGGCCGATACGAACTCAACTTCATATCCGAATTCCTCAGCGACGATGCTCAAGGTTTCGGCATCGAGACGCTGGTTCATGGTTACCATGATACCGAGCTCCATACACGAGGCAATGACCTTGGTCGTAGGTACGTTCATCATCTTAGCGAGCTCCGCCACGGTAACGAATTCCGTCACTTTCAGCTTAGAACCCTCCTCGGCGCGTTTCACTTCTTCCATTTGCTCACGCTCACGGTGCTCTTCGCGCTTGTCGCGGCGATTCTTGGAAGACTTGGATTTCCCTCGATTGGTCAGTTTATCGAGCGTTTCCTTAATTTGCTTTTGGATTTCCTCCTCCGTAGGCTCCGCTTTGGGAACGTTTTTGCCGCCTCGACGCTGAACGCGTCCTTTACCGGCATTGTCGCTCGAAATACGCTTACGTCGACGCTTCTTGCCTCCGTCATCGTCTTTAGGGCCGCTCGAGCTAGCCACTTTTTTCTTCTTCGGCTTAAACTGCTCGAGGTCGATCCTTTTCCCGACGAACTTCGGTCCGTCGAGCTTCTGATACTGCGTTTTAATGCTTCCGGAATCCGTCGCTTCTTCTGAGGCTTTTGTTTCCGGTTTATCCTGTGCTGGGGCTTCAGCCTCCTCGGCTTTTTCCTCTTTTTCTTCTTTCGCAGCCGGTGCTTCTTTCTTCTCTTCCGGAGCTTCCTCAGCGACTTCAGGAGCCTCTTGTTCTTTCGCGACTTCCGGTTCGACCGCTTTCTCTTCTTTCTTCTCTACGGCCTCTTCTTTCTCGGACTCTTCAGCTACCGGCTCTTCAGCTTTAACTTCTTTCTTCGGCTCAACGACTCCTTCAGCCGCCTCATCCTCCGGCTCCTCAGCCTTCGCTTCAGCCTCTTTCGTCTCTTCTTTATTGCCGCCGTCGAGATCGATCTTACCGATGGTCTTAGGTCCGGACCTACTCGCCTTGACGCGAATGACCTCCTCGGACTCTTCCTTCTCCTTCTCTTCCTCAGCCTTTTCCTGCTCGGCGCGCAGGGCTTCTTTCTCCTTCTGATTCTGTATGGAGATCGCCTCTGCTTTCAGTTTCTTACTCTTGTCCTGATCGAATTCGTCGACGAGCATCGTATAGATGTCGCCTTCGATCTTCGTATTCGGCCTTGCATCGATCTCAACACCGTGCTCTGCCAAAAACGTGGCCGCGCGATCAAGGGAAATATTTAACTCCTTGATGACCTTATTCAACCGGACACTCTTCACTTCAGCCATATAGCTTGCCTACTGTTTCTCTTATTCAAATTCTTCGCGCAGGATGCGTTGCACCTCTTTCGCGGTTTCTTCTTCCAACTCGGTTCGTTTCACGATCTCGTCGACCGTAAGCTCGAGTACGCTGCGAGCTGTATCGCAACCGATATTCTTCAGCTCTTCAATGACCCAACCTTCAAGCTCGTCGCGGAATTCTGCCAATTCAACATCCTCCTCTTCGTCGATATCGCGATACACGTCGATCTCATAACCCGTCAACTGACCCGCCAGGCGAATATTGAACCCTCCTTTACCGATGGCCAATGAAACCTGATCCGGTTTCAAGAACACCTCGGCGCGTTTATTGTCTTCGTCGATGGTGATGCTGGTGATCTTCGCCGGACTCAACGCCCGGGTAATGAACAACTGAGTATTGTTCGTGAAGTTGATCACGTCAATATTTTCGTTACCCAACTCGCGGACGATTCCGTGAATACGAGATCCTTTCATACCTACACAGGCGCCAACCGGATCAATACGGTCGTCATAAGACTCTACGGCGACCTTCGCTTTTTCACCAGGAACACGAACACAGCGCTTCACGGTAATGAGTCCGTCGAATACCTCAGGAATCTCTTGTTCAAAGAGCTTCTCGAGGAATTTAGGTGAAGTACGGCTCAACTTGATGAACGGTTTTGTACCGCGGAATTCCACTTCGTGAACCACTGCGCGAACTGTATCGCCCTTGCGCCAAAAATCGCTTGGGATCTGCTGATCTTTCGACAATATCAATTCGTTCTGCTCATCGTCGTAAACAATGATCTCGCGGTGGCGAATATGATGAACCTCTCCACTGATGATCTCGCCGATTAGGTCCTCATAACGCTTGAACAAGTTACCATTGTCGTGTTCATGAATTCGAGCGATCAAGTTCTGACGCAGGGCCAAGATCGCACGACGGCCGAACTGGAACAATTGCACCTCTTCAGAAACTTCCTCTCCGACCTCAAAATCTTCCTCGATCTTGCGCGCATCGGATAAGGAGATCTGCGAGTTCTCATCTTCCACCTCTCCATCGGGCACTACTTCGCGATTTCTCCAAATCTCCAAGTCACCCTTGTCGGGGTTTACGATAATGTCGAAGTTCTCGTCAGACCCGTAATGCTTGGTGAGGGTCGCGCGAAACACTTCTTCCAAAATACTCATCAGAGTTACACGGTCGATATTCTTATCGTCCTTGAACTCTGTAAATGATTCGATCAGCGCCAAATTTTCCATTGTCCACCTCTTTAAAATGGGAGCACCAACTTGATCTCCGCCACTTTATCCAATTTGTATTCACCCGTGTACTCCACGGACTGTTTTTTCTTTTTCCCTTCGACCTTTTCTTTCTTTGTCCAACGCAAGAACAGGGTGTCGTCTTCAGCTTTCTCCAGCATCCCTTTGATCTCTGTGCCATCGTGAAACCGCACTTTGACCTCTCTCCCCACATTCTTTACGTACTGTGGCCAAACCTTCAAAGGATTACCCACTCCGGCACTCGAAACGGTCAGCTCAAAGTCCTCAGCATCGCGATCCAATTGACTTTCTATCGCTCGCGAAACGGATACACATGAATCGATGGAAACCGGCCCCATGGCGTCGACCAACACCTTGATCTGGTTCGACGAAGTAATGCTCAATTCGACCAGGAAAAGCTCCTTTTCGACGCATCGCTCGCTAGCCCATTCTCTTACTTTTTCGATGTCAATCATATGCAGTACAAAAAGAGGGGACTTTGTGGTCCCCTCATCAATCCGTCCCTTAAGCTTGCGCAAAGATACAATAATTCTATTTTCCGCACAATGGCCTAACTGTTTGCTAAGAAATCCTTTACCCAAATAGGCAAGCCCACCCCGGCGGGTTCGCGAATATGTTCTGCATCGCGCACGGGAGCGTGATCCATTGGAACCCGGATCAAAAACATGTACCGGCGTGCCGGGGTATACGACGTGTACCAAGCTCGCGGCCGGATAAACATTCAGGCTGGTACCGATCACCAGGAGCCGATCCGCGCTCCGAACCAACTCCGCCGACGGTTCCATCATGGGCACCATTTCACCAAACCACACCACGTGGGGTCTCAGTTGGGCCCCATCCGGACCCGGTTCACCCCAATCCAAATCACCCCCCTCGACATCGACGACCACCTCTGGATCTTGCACACTCCGCGCTTTGCGCAACTCACCGTGCAAATGAAGCACCCTTGAGCTCCCGGCTCGTTCTTGTAGATCGTCAATATTCTGAGTAATGATGCTGACCTCAGCTGCCGATTCGAGCTGCACCAAGGCTTTGTGCGCGGCATTCGGTTCCGAAGCCGGCAATTGCCGACGCCTTAAATTGTAGAAATGAAGCACCTTTTAGGGTCCGCAGCCCAAGCTTCAGGGGTAGCCACCTCATAAACGTCGTATTCTTCCCAAAGCCCACCCGAATCGCGAAAGGTCTTGAGCCCACTCTCGGCGCTCATTCCGGCACCGGAGAGCACCACAATATGTTCTTTATCGGCCATCGCCTCTAATTTCTTAATTTCCGTCCGATGAAGCACGATGACCTCGACTGGATTCCCCTCACCCCCGAACTGCAGGCCGAAATGGCCCGGCAGACCGCGGAAGGAGCACTTCTTGCCGCGAGGCAAAAAAAAGCCGGCAATATCGTGCTCGCCTACCACAACGGAGACTGGTTCGCCTTGCGCGATCGCTGTCCGCATCAGGGTTTCGCCCTAGCGGGCGGAAGGGTGACTCCCGAGGGGCGGGTCGAGTGTCCGTATCACAAATTCACCTTCGGGGTGGCCGACGGACGAGAGCCATCGGGGACGTGTTCGGCCGTGCAAACTTTTCCGTTGCGCCGGCGCAACGAGCAATACGAAATCGGAGTAAAGCGATCGATATGGAGTTATTTGAAATTTTGACCGCGCTGACCGTAGTTGCGGCGATCTTTGGGTATATCAACGTGCGATTCTTGAAGTGGCCGAGCACGATCGGATTACTGGCATTGGCGCTGGCCTCGACCCTGGCCATTCTGATCATCGGTCAGTTTTCGCCCGGAATCCCGGAAAAAGCGGAGGCCGCGATCACCGCAATCGATTTTGAACATCTACTGCTCGACGTGATGCTCAGCTTTTTGCTTTTCGCCGGTGCGCTGCACACGAAACTCGATCAACTCGAAAAGTTTCGCGGACCCATTATTGGTTTCGCTACCGTCGGGGTGCTTATATCGACCTTCGTGGTCGGTGCGCTGGTATTCGGTTCTGAACCTCGTGGGGCTCGATGTCGCATTCATTTACTGCCTGCTTTTCGGCGCACTCATAAGTACGACCGACCCTATCGCCGTACTCGGCATTTTACGGCAGGTGGGAGCTCCCAAAAAACTGGAGTCGATGATCGTGGGCGAATCGCTTTTTAACGACGGTATCGGTGTGGTGGTCTTTGTTTCGATCTTTGGCATCGCGGCAGGTAGCGGTCATATATCGGCTTCCGAAATAGGCCTGCTGTTCCTCGAAGAAGTCGGAGGCGGAATGGGATTGGGGCTGTTGCTCGGCTACATTGGATTTCGGATCATGCATTCGGTCGATCACTACGAAACGGAGGTGATGCTTTCGCTTGCCTTGGTCATGGGCGGATACCTATTGGCTCGGATGCTTCATTTCAGTGGTCCGCTCGCGATAGTGGTCGCCGGTCTATTCATCGGAAACAAGGCCCGTCATGGAGCTTGGTCCGACGAAACCGAATTGAATCTCGACAAATTCCGGGAACTGCTCGATGTGTTCTTGAACGCCATTTTGTTCGTGTTGATCGGGCTGGAGTTCTTGATACTCGATCTAGAATGGACTCACCTGTGGCTGGGAGCTGCCGTTATTCATGTTGGTCTACTCGCCCGCTATATTGCGCTTTACGGACCGATCCGCATCTTTTCGGATCGGCCGGCCCTGATGAATGGGACGGACCTCATAATGACCCGGGGCGGATTGCGCTGGCCTTGAGTTTAACGGCCGAGATGGAGCGCGACCTCTTTTTAACGATGACCTATGTAGTGGTGACCTTCAGTATAATCGTTCAGGGACTGAGCGTGGGTAAGGTGGTCAAGCACTTTACCGCAAAAGCGTCAGAAAGCCGGTAGTTTCAGAAAAGATCTCGCCAAGGGCAAATCCTCGAACCACCCAATAGTACGTTCCCTCTGAGCAGTCTTGCTTGGAGGAGTAATTGACACCGTTCCACCCTTTCCAAAGATCTGGAGTGTCGGAAGCGCCCTCAAATACCTTGACGCCCCAGCGATCGAAGATCACGATCTCGATACGCTCGGGTTCGTACTCCCAAAACGGATACCAATTGTCGTTCTCACCATCGCCGTTCGGCGTGAATACGTTTGGCGATTTAATATCCACGCAGATGGCCCAGTAAACATCGGCGGTGTCGGACCACGAACATCCCCTGTAGTTCTTGGTGAACGAGATTTGATTGTATCCCGCCGAGAAGGCGGAAGGCTCCGGAACGGAACCAGATTGCTCGACCCCATTGACGTACCACGCGCTCGATCCTTCGGCAGGCACATTGGGCACGATGTTCCATTCGGGTTGGTCTTGAGGGAAACAGACGGAATCCGGCCCTAAAATAGCCAGCCCGATATCGGGTTCGTACAACCAGAGCTCCGACTCCACTGTATCGCCGCATATTCCGTTCGAAACCTGCAGGGTGAGAATGTACGCACCGGTGTCAGGTCTTGAAAGCGTAAGAATCGAGTCGGACCCAAGAGGTTCTTGAGTACCATCGGGCAGCGTGAGGATCCAGTTGATCTCATCGAAATAGTTTCCGGCCGCGATATAGGTGCCATTGAGCCCGCTGCACGAGTCGTTTTGCTCGAGGATGACCGCGGTCGGATACGGAAGGCACTGAACCACATTGACCTGAAAATCGCGCCAAGTAACGTTGATGTTCTCGCCATTTCGCCATTCGGTCACCCTCACTTGGGTCACGTACTGGCCTATCGTGGTCGGTGTTCCGGTGATCACACCGGTGATCGGATTAATGGCAAAATTCGGGTTGGCATCGATCCAGTCGTTGGTGCTATAACCCGGTGCCCAAGGAATTGGCGTAAAGGGAGGCGGTGGGGGTACTGGGGCCGGATTGGCTTGACTACCTCCCGTGAACGGTTGACCGAAGGCGTAGCTGAGGGAGTCGCCGTCGGCATCTACACCGCTGTGATCGTAGTAAAAGGCCTGATTCACACATACTACGATGGGCGGAGGAGATGGAAAATGCGGATTGCTGTTGATGTGTTCGTCTCGCGCCGGAATGCGAGTTGCATACGTTGCGCCCCAAGTCAGCGGGTTCGGAATATTCAGGATGGTCGCGTTACGGCAGCAGCGCTGGTAGATCAGCACGTAGCCCTTGGTACTGTCGGGCAGCGAAACGGTGTCGCGGTAATAGCCGCGTTCAACCACCACTTCGAGTCCGGAGCCACTGGCGTAGCAAGTATCTTCAGACAAAGGAACAAAGTCCATACTATCGAGAAAGAAATCGAGGGTTAGCACTTCGGCCCCGAATTCATCCCGGATACTGAATATCGCCGGATCGTCGAATAATGGACCACCGTTAGGGTCGCGATACACAAGCATTTCGAGGTCGTATAACCCGTTTCCTAAAGAGGTATAGCGTATTTCCCCTCCGATGATGTGGGTAGCTGATGTCGCCCAGGTCACGAGTCCGAGCAAAAGGGTTAAAAATCGTTTCATGTGCTTAAATATACGGACGCAATTCGTAAAGGGTGTGTAATGCCGGGGCGATTTCTTCGTCTTAACTCTGTAAACCAAAGCTTTAGTACTGTGAAAAACCGGATCGTCGGAATAGTTATCGTTTGGGTGGCCACCGGGGTTGTGTTAATTGGCGGGGCCTGGGCAGCTGATTTTATGAGTAATGCAGGTATTTCTGTGGTGTGGAGTCAGCTCGCCAAAGCAGGCTTCATGACCTCCGTCGTAATCGGTGCCATTTTCGGCGTGCGTTATCTCCAAGAAACGAACCGATTTAAGCCTCGTTAAACCTAGAAGAGCGCTCAAACAATTCGGGACCGGAGTACTTATGATCGCAGCTCCCTTGGCGATCACAGGAGCTGTCGCCAATTTGCTCGGTTGGAGCGACGTGCTTTGGAACATAGACATACCGGGGTCACAGTCCTTTTGGATCAGCGCTGCGATCGTGTTGTTCTTTGAAGCCATTCCGGAAGAGTTTGCCTTTCGGGGCTACCTGTACGGAAAGGGCTTGCAGAAAATGAACGCCTTCAAAGCCTCAGCGCTATCCATTTTACTTTTTGTGGCGTTGCCCGTAGCGACGGCACCTATCCAAGGGCTGCTTTTTGACTCCGTATATGTTGGAGGCCACAGCCAAGTTACCGGGGGGTACCTCATCACCATGTTTTTCTTCGCCGTGTTCCAACAGTTCCTCCGATACCATTCGGGCAGTATTTGGACGGGAATCGGCTTTCACTTCAGTTTTGTCTACCTCCTGAGGTATTTGGGTCCCGAGAGTTCGGATATCATTCAACTCACGGGCGACGTGCAGCAAGGTCCACTCCAAGTCGTTCTGCCGGTCGGCATTATCCTTGGTTTTGCCGCCGTACTTTGGTTTTATAGAAAATCCCGAATCCAAAAAGACATAAAGCCTTTTAGTTCTTGATCAAAGGGTATCCGTATCGGTCATTCACTAAAATGTAATAGCTCCCGATGGAGTATTTGCGCAGGTCGAATTCAATTTCTTTTTGCCTTTTCGATATCCGGTATTGGCCGAGCGAACGGCCCTGGGCATCGCGCAGTTCTATCCGGTGCACTTGGCCTTTCTCCCATTTAACGGTGACGGCCTCAGCGGCCGGATTGGGAACGATGTCGACTTGGGGTTTACTCACTTCCGGGCGATTGCTCACTTGATTCCAACTGAAATCGACGACCACAGGAAGGTGATCGGAAGCAGCGAAAGAAGAAGAGTCGGAGACGACGAGGGCTTTTTCGGCCCGCAGGGCATAATCACTAAAAAAAATGTAATCGAGGCGGCCCGGATAATAGCTTGAACCGGTGCCGGGCCAGGTGTACGATTGACGCTGAGTGTGGTGCAGCGGCGCGCTATCGGCCAATGGCGAGCCATCCCAGTCGGGCAGAAAGTCAGTTCCGAAGGTAACTTCGTCGAGCACGTCGCCCGAAACAATGGTTTCGAGCTGTCGCTTGTCCCCTACGAGGTTCATATCGCCTTGAACCACGAAAGCCGTACCAAAGGGAACATCGATGTTTCCGCCGGTTTGCTGCAAGTCGCGGTAAAGCGCCACGAGGCCATCGACCTGCTCTTGGCGGCGATCGTCGGCATCGCAGCATTTGAGGTGGAGGTTGGCGACCACGATATCGGTCGGATAACTAGCCGGCAAGCCGATCAGACTCACCAAGATGCGGTCTTCGGGATCGAGCAGGTAACTCTGGGTAATGGGATAGCGACTCGCCGTTACGTTTCCATTAAAAAGTTTATCCGTGTGCCATCCCCCGGCGATGGGTAATGCCGTGTCCAAAATTTGTTTCACTTGGCCGGCCGGAGTATCCCAGAGTTCATTGAAGGTGATGATATCGGGGGCTACGTTTTGAATTACCGTTACTATTTTGGGGCCGAGTACAGGATCTACGAGCCCGTCGTGTTCCACATTATAAGTCATCAGGCGCAGGTGGGCCGGATCAAGGCGTTGCAAGCCGAGCGGCGAGTACGGAAAGCTGTTGTTATCGAGGGTGTGGACAATGCTTCCGGAGTCGGGCAGTTTATCGTCAGCGCCTCCCATGCTCACCCAAGCGAAGCGGATGCTATCGCCGAATTGAAGTGGACCGTTGCGGTCAAAGGCGACTTCGAATCGGTCCGAGGTCACGGTCGGACCCGCGTACATGCCCACGTCGCCGTGTTCTATGGTTTGTCCGTTCCATGTGCCTTCACGCTGGTGAAAGCGCCAGATGAGATCGGCCCCCATGCCTTCGTACGGGGTACCCGTTTGGGGGTCCGCATCGAGATCGAGACATAAGGTAATGCCGTATTCGCTGTTGAACTGCCAATCTTGAGCTCCATGGATCTGGAAGTTGACGAAATCCGCATCGCTGTACACGCGAGTCTGCAATAGATCGAAATACGTGTGATCTCCGGCCGGGTCGCTGGTTGCAACTGCGCCATCCCAGTCATTAAAAACCCCATCAATGGTGACTTGAGCTGAACTCTGCAGGACAATGGCCCAAAGGGCCAATAGAGTCGCAAATGCGTGGATGTATTGTTTCATGCGACGAAGTTAGTCAAGATTCGACTTTAAAGCCAGAAATGTTGGGAGTCGCCAAATATGTGATTTATGGAAAATGTCTGTTTGCGAGTCAACATATTCGTTTGTAACATATGCAAGGCTACAGATACGATTACTATGACCAGACTTCTACTCATGGCGTTACTATTCGCCCCGACCCTACTTTGGAGTCAAATCCCACTAACCCCGTGCACGCCGCCCGTTGGTCGTGCGACGCTCGACATCAATAACGGGCGAACGACGATCCTAAATGGAGCTGATAAATGGTGGGACCTCAATACAGGCAAGTACGAAGTTCCAAAAGGGTCTACGAAGAACGCCATTCTCGCTGGCGCTCTTTGGCTTGGTGCGGTCGACGACGGAGGGCAGCTGAAGGTTGCCGCTCAAACCTATCGCCAAGACGGAAATGACTTTTGGCCGGGCCCACTGGACTACACAGACGGTACTACTTTCGATACTCGGTGCGATACCTACGACGATATTTATGAGATAAAGCGGCACGAAATCGAAGCCTACGTTCGAGCATTGAACGATTCTACATCACCCAATCCACAAATTCCGGAATCGATCATGAATTGGCCGGGAAATAGGCCTGATGCAGGTGGAGGAATAGAACAATTGGCCCCCTTTTACGACGCCGATGGAGATGGGTGGTAGGATCCTCAAAATGGTGATTACCCTTTACTCTATGACGGAACCGGGGATTGCACTGACAAGAATGCATTATACGGCGATCAATGTCTTTGGTATGTGTTCAATGATAATGGGAATAGACATACAGAATCGAACAGTGAGGCCATGAATCTCGAAATTCAGGCACAGGCTTTCGCCTTTGTCACGGCGGATGATGTCAATAATACCACGTTCTACCGATACCGGATGATCAACCGTGGGTCTTTCAACCTCAATCAGATGTACTTCGGCCAATGGGTCGATAATGGCCTCGGTAATTATCAAGACGACTATGTAGGTTGTGACGTTGTACGGGGCATTGGATACGCGTACAATGGGGATAGCATCGATGATGGGGCTACCGGGTACGGTGAAAGTCTACCCGCAATAGGAATTGATTTCATCGGTGGCCCGCTCGCCGATCCTAACGACGGCATCGATAACGACTGGGACGGGCAAATCGACGAGGAAGAGGAGCGCATCTCGATGAGCAGTTTCATGTATTACAATGGTGATTTCACAGTTTTAGGCCCGCCCAACAATGAATGGGACTTTTACCATTACCTGCAAGCTATTTGGCGAGATAGTACCCACGTGGTATTCAACGGCACCAATGGTCACGATGCTACGGGCGGACCCGGCCCGGAAACCAACTACATGTTTTTTGGCGATTCACATCCCGATTATCCCGACTACACCCGGACCGAAAGCACTGCCGGAAATACTCCGGCCGATAGACGATTCATCATGTCGGCCCGACCTTTCACCCTACCTCCGGGAGGCGTACAAACCGTTACAGAGGCGGCTGTTTGGGCCCGTGATCCATCAGGTGGTCGATTGGCCTCTCTGGAGAAAATGCGATTGGCCGATGACCAGGTTCAGGCCTTGTTCGATAGATGTTTTCAAATGCTCGATGGACCCGATGCTCCAAACTTGGCCATTCAAGAACTCGATCAGGCCCTCGTAATTTACCCGGGTAACGATGAAGCTTCGAATAACTTCAACGAATCCTACGCGGAGGTCAACCCAACCATCACCCAATATCCCGATTCACTCTATCGCTTTGAAGGTTATCAGATCTTTCAACTGCGCGACCCCGAGGTCACTCAGGCCGAGTTATACGACCCGGATCGTGCACGACTCGTAGCTCAATGCGACGTTAAGAACGAGGTCACCACATTGGTCAATTATGAGCCGGACGCCGCCCTCGGTGTAACAGTTGCACGCAACATGACCATAATGGCGGCCGATGAGGGAATAAAGAAATCGTTTCAGATCACCGAAGACAAATTCGCTACAGGTGATCCTACCCTTGTAAACCATAAGCCCTACTACTACATGGCCGTGGTCTATGCCCACAACAACTACAAAACTTATAATCCGACCGACCCAACGGCCCTCGACGGCCAAACCCGGCTTTTTCTGCCGAGTAGACTAAACACTTCCGTTTACAGTGACATTCCGCACATCGAATCTCCAGAGTTGGTGGGTACGGTACAACAATCCCAATATGGTGACGGACCCCGATTGACGCGTATTGAAGGAACGGGTAACGGCGGAAACATACTCGATCCGGACGAAGCATCGAGCCACGCAATCGCCGAACAATTCACCCTCGATTACCCTACATACAAAAACGGCGCAGGCCCGGTGAAGATCAAAGTCGTTGATCCACTTCAAGTACCTGACGGAAGGTTCCGCATCGTTTTCAACGGCGCAACACCGTCTAGTACCTGGTACGTCGTTCACCTACCCGGGGGCAATTCTGAGGACACCATCTATAGTCAAAACAGCATCGCTGTAGAAAAAGAGCAACTACTAGTAACGGAGTCCGGTGAATTTTGGGGACTGAGCCTAAGCGTGGTCGATGCCGAGAATCCGGGCGACCGACCCGCGGAAGGAAACGGATTCCTCAACGCAGAAATTCTGTTCGGTGATATCACCAAAGCATGGCTCACCGGTGTCTCGGATGTCGATGGAGATTCTCCCTTCAACTGAATCCGCTCGGGCACCAACAGCACGGGCGGCTTCATTGACTTCATTGGCCTCGATGATCAAGAAGTTTACGAAGGTGTGCTGCAGGGCCGGGTAGTGCCGTATCGTTTGGCCGGTGGAGACATCGTAAGCCCGAATACACCTTTCGGAAGTGGTCCGGCCTGGAGCAACTTCCGTGGACTTACCCGCCTCGAAGACCTGAATAGCGTGGATATTGTGATCACATCGAATACCGATCTCTGGACTCGTGTGCCCGTGCTTGAGGCAAACGATATCGACTCCATAGTAGGCGATGTTCAAAAGCTGGACTTGCGCTCTGCGGCCTCGGTCGGAAAAGACGATAAATCCGACGGAACCGGACAAGGATGAGGCTGGTTCCCTGGATATGCCATTGACCTGGAGCGCGGAATACGCCTCAACCTGATGTTCGCGGAAGACAGCCGGCAAGCCGGTGAAAACGGAAACGACATGATTTGGAATCCAACCGCGACCATTATCAACAACCTTGGTCAAGTCACCTTTGGAGGAAAGCACTTCCTGTATGTCATGGGCCCCGAATATCTGGGCGATCCAGCCCCCTACCAAGGCCCGAACGCACAAGACAACCCGTATTACGGAGCACTACTGAATCCAACCCCGGTCAACAAGCGCGGAATTTTCCAAAACTGCACCTGGACCATGATTCCGACCGTAGCCAACGGACGCAGTTTCCTCGAAACAGATGTTACGATCAAGCTTCGTGTTTCCAAAGAGTACGAAGACCTCGAGATCGACAACAGCAACGGCCCTCATCCGATGTACGAATTCGAAACCAGCGACATGGCCACCATTGTATCGGATCAAAATACAGCGGAGAACGCGCTCAGTATCGTTCGTGTGGTTCCCAACCCCTACTACGCTTACTCGGCATACGAAAACACCTCATTCGAGCGCCGCGTCAAGATCACCAACTTGCCACAACGTTGTGTTATTTCGATCTATTCGGCCAACGGCACGCTCGTCAAACGCTTCCAAAAGGATAACCCTAGGACCTTTCAGGAGTGGAACCTCTTGAACGAGAGCGGTAGGGTGGTCGCTTCCGGAATGTATGTAGTGCATGTGCGGGCCGAAGGCATCGGTGAAACTACAGTAAAATGTTTTCTGGCCCTACGGGCCGATGCACCAAATTCCGACTAATTCCATCTTCTCGTTGGGCGGCAAAGTTATTCGCCCCAAATGAAGGGCACTTCTTCAAAATCATCGGGAATCTCGTAGTTGAGACTCTTACTCACCCTGTCCATCGAGCTCGGGTGGGTCGAAGCAAAGGTCCAGTTCACCTCGGATCTTGACCGCTCATCGGTAATGCTCAAAGCTCGACCCAAATGCGTCGGCGACAAGTCGTGTTCAAGCAGCATTTCCATGGCTTGTGTATCGGCATCTGCTTCTTGCTGACGACTAAAAGACGACTCAAACAAGATCCCGTTCACTTGAAGCCACAATCCCGGATCGCCGCCGGAGAGCATCACCAACAGGGCCGTTGTACCTAGTTGGCGACGGACCGATTTTTCAAAGTGACGTTCGCGAAGATGGGCGATCTCGTGGGCCGTGACCGCCGCTATCATCTCGGGCTCTCCGAGCTCTTCACACAATCCTCGATACATGTAGATTTTTCCGTTGGTCGTCGTAAAGGCGTTCACGATTGGGTCGTTCAACCAATAGATCTCAAGCGTGTCCTGTGGGTCGAGTCGCTCCTTGATCAAGCCATCGAGAATACGCTGGGTATCGGATTCCCACAGGTCCGATTCGTACATGATTTGCTCGTGCAAACCCAGGGCCAGCGAATCGCGCTGGGCCACTCCCCAATCGTCGATCGACTCCGAGGTCTTCATGTAGTTGAACAGCCAAATTCCGAGTACCCACAAAATGGTGAACCCGCCCACCAACCAAATAAGGTCGCGTTGTTTGCGATTTAATTTCATCCTTCAGGGGGTTTATTCTCGATTTCATCGCCCTCTATAGCGATCGAAAGTAGATCGTCGAAAGCAACCTCGTACGCCCACCGACCAAACACCGGAAAGTAATAAAACCGGCCTTTGTAAGCTCGCATACCCGCTACGACACTCATTATGAAGTAGGCCACGTTGATTACGATAAGCGGTATTAAAAATCCGAGATACGTCGCGCTGAAGCGAAAATCATCCGAAAAAATCCGAACGATGGTCCATACGAGTAAGATGCTGTTCAATATGGTCACAGGCGCCTGACTCCACATTGACTGAAGCGAGTGAAAATGAACGAACCTACTCGTACTTCGCACCCACCTATGAAACAGGTAAATGGCTAACAAATTCAAGAACGGAAGTGGGAGTCCGCCCGCCAAAGAAGCCATCATGGTCATGTATGAAGCCATGGCTCGCTCTCGCTCTTTACTGCTGATTTCGCTGGGTTGTGGAAGGGGTAAGAATACTTTCAATTTCACAAATTTGAGTTATCTTGCTTCAAATCTAAACCAATAAAATGGAAATCCAAGACACCCCAACCCCGACCGCCGAAACTTCATTGAACCACAATGCGGAGCCTACCGCACCGGTCATGTCGACCAAAGATTGGCTCATCACCCAACTCGTCATGTTGGTTCCGATCGTAAACCTGGTCATGCTCTTCGTTTGGGGCTTTGGCGACACGGCTAACCCGAACAAAGCGAACTGGGCCAAGGCCTCACTCATCTTCATGGTGATCGGCGTAGGCTTGTATATCGTATTCTTCGTACTCTTCTTCGGCACTCTGGCCGCTACTCTGGCCGCTCCCGGCCGCTTCCGGTAAGAGAGCGAATTTCCAGGATCAGGTCTTTTTTATGGGGAGTAGCAGGATCAGGCGAATACTTTTTGGAGTCTATAGAGGAACAGTTTCGTATC
>JAGWBA010000008.1:1421-109622 GCA_021296215.1 Flavobacteriales bacterium | reverse complement strand
TTCTCATTCAATGAATCGAGTCAAAGGTATGAAAATGACCTACCTTAAAGTCGCAAACACACTCCCCCATGCAAAAGAACTACATCCTTGGTACTTGCAGCACCTGCATACGATTAATGAACGATTGGAACCCGGGAAATGACGTTCAATTGCAAGACATTAAATCGGACCCGATCACCGAAGAGCAGATCGACCAAATGGCAGAGTTGGCCGGGAGTTACGAAGCTCTCTTTAGCCGACGCGCCATGAAGTTCAGAGGCTTGGGCCTTCACGAGAGAGAACTCTCGGAAAAAGAATTCCGCAACTACATTCTCAAAGAATACACCTTCCTCAAACGGCCCGTGGTTATCGTGAATGACCAAATCTTCATCGGAAACAGCAAAAAAACGGCCCTCGAAGTACATCATGCCCTGAATCCATAACTTAGCGGATAAGTGCGCCACCCCCACTTTGCCCAAACAGTACCGAGCACATATCGCCCTGTTCGTCGTCAACCTCATTTACGGAATCAACTACACCGTAGCCAAGGACGTGATGCCCGATTTCATTGAGCCGCTCGGGTTCATTCTACTCCGCGTCACCGGGGCGGTGACTTTGTTTTGGTTGGTAGGCCGACTGTTCGAAACGGATCGAATCGAAAAGCGACATTTCCCGCGGCTGATCCTCTGCGGGCTCTTTGGAGTGGCCGGAAACCAAATGCTGTTCTTCCAAGGGCTCAACCTCACCACACCCATCAATGCGGCCATAATC
Source organism: Flavobacteriales bacterium (assembly GCA_021296215.1). Lineage (NCBI taxonomy): Bacteria > Pseudomonadati > Bacteroidota > Flavobacteriia > Flavobacteriales > Flavobacteriales bacterium. The sequence goes on along the minus strand of JAGWBA010000008.1, from coordinate 108,872 downwards.
ATGACCAGCAATCCTGTGTTGGTACTCATCATGTCGGCCCTCCTCATCAACGAACGCATCACCTGGGTCAAGATTCTCGGCATCGCCCTCGGCGCGGTCGGAGCCATACTTTTGATCACCGGCGACGGCGCAGCGGTGGACCTTCTCGATAACGACAAGCATTTCGGGAACCTCTTGGTCTTTCTAAATGCCGCCAGCTACGCGGTTTACCTCGTGCTCGTAAAGCCGCTAATGAACCACTACAGACCCATCACCGTCATCAAATGGGTCTTTACTTTCGGGTTACTTTTTGTTGCACCCTTCGGGTGGAAGCAGGCCTCCGCGGTCAACTGGTCATCCATGCCGGCGGAGATCTATATGGCCGTGGCTTTCGTAGTGCTCGGCACCACCTTTTTGGCCTACCTCCTCAATACCTATGCGCTCAAAACCGTGAACCCTTCCGTGGTGTCCATCTACATTTATCTTCAGCCGGTACTGGCCGCGTTCTTTGCCTTGGCCGTTGGGAGTGATCGACTTACTCCTCTCATGCTCATTTGCGCGGCACTCATCTTCGCCGGGGTATATCTCGTCTCGAAGAAACCGAGGAACGCATCGCGCCGAGAGGCGCAGAAACACTGACCTTGGCGAACGGCGCTATTTTGTACCTTTACCGACCTCAAAACTGGACCCATGGTGGTATCGATGACGGGCTTTGGAAAGGCCACGGCGCAATTTAAAAGTAAGAAACTCACGGTCGAAATTCGATCGCTGAACAGCAAGGGCCTCGATGTGAATACGCGACTGCCACAGGTATATCGCGAGAAGGATCTCGAGATTCGGAATGTCGTTGCGGAGGCGCTGAATCGCGGAAAAGCGGATCTTTCGGTGTACGTCGAGAGCGACGGTGCCGAATCGGGCAACCGGCTGAATACGGAACTGATCAAATCGTACCACGCTCAACTGAAATCGCTTTCAGAAGAACTGGGCGAATCGAGCGACCTACTTGCCGCCGTACTGCGCTTCCCCGAAGTGCTGCAAAGTGAGCGCGAAGAACTGGGCGACGACGAGTGGAAAGCTTTGAGCGAGGTCGTGAGCGAGGCTGTGGAGCGTTTGAATGAGCACAGAGCTGAAGAAGGGCGCGCCATGGAAAAGGACCTGCGCGACAACGTAGCGTTTATCTTGAACCAGCTCGAGGCCATTGAACCGCTCGAAGGGGAGCGTCAGGCCCAAGTGCGCGAACGCTTGCAAAAGAACCTCGAGGAACTGAAAGAAAAGGTCGACGAAAATCGCTTTGAGCAAGAGCTCATTTACTACCTCGAAAAATTCGATATCAACGAAGAAAAGGTACGTCTGCGCAAGCACTGCAGCTACTTTATCAGCGTGCTCGAGGAAGGTCAGAGCCAAGGTAAAAAGCTCGGATTCATCGGTCAGGAAATGGGCCGGGAGATCAATACCATCGGTTCAAAGGCCAATCACGCCGGCATCCAAAAACACGTCGTTCAAATGAAAGACGTGCTCGAAAAGATCAAAGAACAAGTACTCAACGTCCTTTGATGGAAGCCCAAGCGGTCATATTCAGCGCTCCATCGGGCTCCGGAAAAACGACCATCGTACGTAAATTGATGGAGCGGCTTCCGGGTCGACTCGGGTTCAGTATTTCGGCCACCAACCGAGCGCCTCGAGGAGCCGAGAAAAACGGGGTCGATTACCACTTCCTCACGACCGAAGAATTCAGAAAACGCATTGATGCCGAGGCCTTCCTCGAGTTCGAAGAGGTATACAAAGGCACCTACTACGGCACCCTCAAAAGCGAGGTCGCCCGCCTGCACAACGAGGGCAAGGCCGTGCTGTTCGACATCGACGTGGTCGGTGGGGCCAATCTAAAGAAAATGTTCGGCAACAAGGCCTGTAGTTTCTTTATTATGGCACCCTCACGGGCCGATTTGGAAGCGCGACTGCGCGGTCGAGGCACCGAGTCCGAAGAGCAGATCCAGAAACGTCTCAGTAAGGCCGATTGGGAATTCGAATACCGGACTAAATTCGATCACGTGATCGTGAACGACGATTTGGATAGAGCCGTTGCAGAGGTCGAATCCATTCTGCTGAACTTCCTCGAGGCATGAAAAAGGTCGGACTCTATTTCGGCAGCTTCAATCCCATCCACATGGGACACGTGGTCATTGCGCAGTACATGCGCGAGTTTTCGGACCTCGATGAAGTATGGCTGATCGTAACACCGCATAATCCGTTCAAGAAGAAAGCTAATTTGCTGGACGATCGCGCTCGGTACAACCTCGTTCAAAGGTCGGTCGAGTCCATTCCCGGCCTTCGCGCCTCGGATGTGGAGTTCAGCTTACCTCAACCCAGCTACACCACCGACACGCTCGCGCACTTAAAAGAACAACATCCCGAGCTTCGGTTCTGCCTCATCATGGGAAGCGATAACCTGAGCAATTTGCATAAGTGGAAGAATGCCGAATACTTGGTCACCAACTACTCCGTTTACGTATATCCGCGGTCCGATGGCGGTTCCGGCCCCTACACCGATCACGAATCCGTTATGGTAGTCGATGCTCCGCAAATGGATCTATCGAGCAGTTTTATTCGCCAGGCCATTTCGGAAGGCAAGGATGTTTCGGCTATGGTGCCCTCCTCCGCCTGGCAGGAAATTCGGGAGATGCACTACTACGAGTAGTTCTTAGTTTTGAGTTCTTAGTTGAGTCCAAAGCGCAGAGCGAGCCTTTAGACTATGCACGCAAAGCATTTGACTGCTGAGGTTCTGATCCAACTAAACCCTCAACACTAAGACCTATGAACTCCGTTAGGCTTCTTCCAGGATACCGCTGAGGATCGATTCGAAGATTTTGCGGCCGTCGGTATTGCCGAGGTTTTCGTCGGCGGCGCGCTCAGGGTGCGGCATCATACCGAATACGTTCTTGTTGGCGTTGCAAACACCCGCGATATTCTCGGCAGAGCCGTTAGGGTTGCTCTCCGCCGAGATATTGCCCGAGGCATCGCAATAGCGGAACATGACTTGATCATTATCGTTGACCTCCTTCAATGTCGCTGCATCGGTGTAGTAGTTTCCTTCGCCGTGGGCAATGGGAATCTCCAAAACCTCGGAGCTCTTGAGCTCGGCCGATGGCAAAGCCGTTCCGCTTTGAGGTTTAATGTAGACGTTCTTACAGATGAATTTGTGATTCGGATTGTGCATCAAAGTGCCCGGTAAAAGACCGGCCTCGCACAACACCTGGAATCCGTTACAAACGCCCATGACGTATCCGCCGTTATTAGCGAATTCGATCACTTCGTTCATGATGGGCGAGAAGCGGGCAATAGCGCCGGAGCGCAAATAATCTCCGTAGCTGAATCCACCCGGAAGCATAATAAAATCGAACCCTTGGAGGTCGTGATCCTTGTGCCAAAGCTCAACTACTTCGTGGCCGAAGCTGCGAAGTACATAGATCATATCTTGATCGCAATTTGAACCGGGAAAAATGACGACGCCGAATTTCATGGACAATAGGTTTTAAAACAAAAAAGCCGTGAACGAATTCACAGCAAAGGTACGGTTTTTTGTTGCGCTCAGGTACCGATAACGCCGCCCAAGGTAGTAATGGCCTTGGGGTTGATCACCATAGCCGGAATCTGCGATTTATTGGTAATGAGTTGCTGTTCGAACGAACTTCCGAAAAGTGCTCCTACGGCGTCTTCGTGGTTGATGATCGAGATCAAGCCGGCATTGACCTTCACAGCAAAATCGACCACTTCTTCGTCGAAGCTTCCGGCATCCTCAAGAATATGGCTTTCGAACTTTACACCTTTCTCGTGAAGGTGTTCTTCGGCGTAGGTCATATTGCGTTGTTGCTGATTGCGCACGAACTCATCGTTGTGGATCGGAGACACGATGTGCACCATACTGTTGAAGAACTTGGCGATCTCAACCGCCCCACGAAGCTTTTGTTTTTCTTCTTTCGAGAGGTCGATCGGAAGCACGATCACATCGTATCCGCCTTTATCGATCTTACGCACTTGCACTACGATGAATGGAGTGCTGCTGTCTTTGATTACGCGAAGGGCATTGCTTCCCGTAAGGAACTGCCAGCCTTTCATTCCGTACGTTCCCATAATGATGAGGCTCGACTCGAGGTCGCGTGAGATGTTTCCGATATCGTCGAAAATACTACCCACATGGGTCAAGAATTCAACGTCGACACCGCTTTCTCTTTGCGAGCGATCGGCAATTTCGTTCAATTTCGCTTCGGCACTTTCGCGCTCGGCGTCGCTCTTTAGAATGTGAAGCAATACAACCTTACCGTTCATCGGCTTGGCGATATAAAGTGCGTGGTTCAGGGCCGTATCTGCGACGGAGGAGAAAGCGTGCTGTACGACCAGAGTAGTTTTGCTCATGTTGTTCTGATTGATCTTGACCCAAAGATAGAATTAGTCGTCATAGGCTGCAACAATCTCGCGAACCTGTTCTAAATGCATTTGCTTTACAGGCTCCCGACGTTCTTTGGAATAATCGGTATGGTAATCGTGTGATTCGAGGAAACGCTGTTGTAGTTTGTTCCAGTCCTGCTCATTGCCTACGAACCCCAAGGTCTTGAACTCGTGAAAGAGTCGCGACCCCGTGACAAAGAAATCTTTTCGGCCCAAGTAATCCGGATCGGCATCACAAAGTATTCGCGCCAATTGGGACTTCGGGCTTTGCGGCACCTGAGTCGACAAGATCAGATCTGCGATTCGATCGATCTGCTCGGAGCTGTAGTTGAATTTGGGAAGCACCTCGCGCGCGTAAGCCACACTCTTTTTCTCGTGTCCTTCATAGGTCAGTACGAACCCCACATCGTGAAGCAAAGCGGCGGTTGCGAGTATCTGCCTATCGGCAGGATCGAGCCCATAGTGCTCCGATAGATCCATAGCCACAGCATACACGTCCAACGTATGGTCAACGCTGTGATAGCTCAAATGCTCTGGCAAGTTTTCCTCGAGATGCCGGAGGATATGCTTTTTTGCTCCTTCAAAATCGGCCATAGATACAAGCACTAAAGATCGCAGGTCTGAACGGGCTTCATTTACACCAATGTTTCATTTTCTTGTGATGGCGTTCGATCAACATAGTACATGAACATTTCGCCCTTGTTCTTGACCTTCAGCGATCCTCGGGGTTCAAAATACAAGGACGATACGTCATTTACAAGCTCGTAGGTACTTTGTGAGATGTTTACGCGGTCTTTTTCAGAGTTTTGCTCCATTCGAGCTGCGGTATTTACCGTATCGCCCCAGATGTCGTACTGAAACTTCTTAGTGCCCACGACCCCTGCTATGACAGGCCCGCTAGACAAACCAAGCCGCACGTCGAAGTAGAACTCATCGCGAGCTTCCCTATCGCGCCGTAGGCGCACCATAAAATCGCGCATTTCGAGTGCCGCCATCACCAACACCTCGGCGTGGTCGCCGTTTTCGTGCAAGCCCGAAACGCACATGTACGCGTCGCCAATGGTCTTGATCTTTTCGATGGGATAGCGATCGATGATCTCGTCGAAGCCCCTGAAGCATTCATGGATCAAATCGACCAGTTCCTGTGGTTCCATCTGCTCGGCGATCGTGGTGAATCCGACGAAATCTCCGAACAAGACCGTGCAATTCTGGTGCGAATGAGCGCGTGCACGCCCTTCGGCTTTGAGTTCTTCGGCCGTTTGCGCCGGCAAGATATTGAGCAACAAAGCCTCCGCCTTTTGCTGTTCTTCCACGATCTCGCGAGTGCGCTCGGCTACGCGCTGCTCTAATACGACCTTTTGCTTGCTGAGCACTTCGAGGCACTTGGCCCGCTCTAAATTGAACCGATCGGCGAAACTCAAGCCGAATAAAAAAATCTGTGAGGTGATGCCCGTAAAGAAGAAATTGAAATTGGAGTTCACCACATCGAAGTAATCGAGTCCGAAAAGGAACAGGAACACGAAGAGAACGGAAAAGCTCAGCATGACGAATCGCAGGTGCTTTACCCCGCTCAGGTAGATGCGAACGGCGGCAACGACCGCGCAAAGGAACATGACCAAAGCCATGATCGCATTGAAGTTGCGGATGGATTCTTCGAAGCCGTGGTTGAATAGCCACAGGAAAAAGTTCAGGACGAACATCGCCATGAGCCCGAGAATGATCTGCCGGATCTTGGGCATGCGCTCTTTGAGGTTCATGTAGGTGGTCGTGAACGCCCCGAAGCTCAGGAGTAGGACCACGGTGATCAGCCGGTTCGATATGCCACCGAGACTGCGCCCTTCACCTACCGAAACAAAGAGCACATCGGTCTTAAACAGCTGATAAAGTAGTACCTTGGCCGCTAAGACGTATATGAGGAAGTACATGTTGGAACTTGATCGCGTGAGCACTAGGAAAAACAGATTGTACAGTAAAAAGGTGACCAGAATTCCGAAGAAGGTATAAAAGGCGTTCTGTTGCCCTGCGATCAGATCGATCATTTCATAGGATCAAGCACTGTATCGCCCCCCCCCTATTTCTTCGTGTTCGGCCACGGTTTTATCAAAGGTGACCGAGAAGAGGAGGAACTGCGCTTTCGCCGGCAAATCCTTCAACTGAAATACCTGTACATCGGTGGAATGACTCCCCGACGATCTCCTTCGCTGAAGCCGAACCGTACTCGGACCGGTGTATTCAACGATGCGGCCCGATTCGTTCCGATAGTACATGTGTGCGGACGTGCCGTTAAAAGTTACGTAGGGTTCTAAATTGTCCGCTGGCTCGTATTTCAGGAACATCCGGTAAACGCCATCCAAGGGCAATTCGAAATTGAATTTGGTTAGGGGAACAAAGCCGGTTCGCTCCCGAAGCCATACCGACTGCGCGTTTCTTATTCCGGACGTATCCTTCCAAACGGTGAGGTATTCATCGATAATGTATTCGCGGCCCGAGTCGTCCAATTCGGTGCTTTACAGAATAGGTTGCGACCAAGCACTGAGGCAGAGAAATAAAGTGAATATCGTGAACAGCCTATTCATCGGCCAGTTCTTTTTGCACGGTACTCGGCGACTTTCCACTCCAATCGCTAAAGCACTTACTGAAATAAGCCGGACTGCTAAACCCAAGCTCATAGGCGACTTCACTAACCGACTTATCGGAATCGCGCAGCATCGTCATGGATTTCGACAGTTTGTAGTTGCGAACGTAAATGCTGGTACTTAAGCCCGTAAGCGCCTTGATCTTTCGGTGCACCTGCGTGCGGCTCATGTACAGTTCTTGACTCAGTTCTTCTACGCCGAAATCGCTGCGGTCGATATGTTTGTCGACCACCTGTTGGATCCGAAGCAAAAACTCTCGGACTTAGTCAGTGACTTTTTCTCGTCCTTCTTTTTCTGGATCTCGACCACCCGCTTGAAGTATGCGTACATACGATCGCGCTGCTCCAGCATGTTATGACACACCTGTAACAGTTCATCTTCGTTAAAAGGCTTGGTCAGGTATGCCTGTGCACCTTCCTCCCATCCTTGCATGCGGTCCACATCCTCATCGCGCGCTGTTAAAAAGATCACCGGAATATGGTTTACTACATCCTCTTCTCGTAAGAGTCGAGCCATTTCAAAGCCGTCCATCTCGGGCATATTAACATCGCTTACGATCACGTCCGGAACCTGTTCTATTGCGATTTGCAATCCCTCCTGGCCGTTTCGCGCGGTAATGACCTCAAAGTCCTTGTCGAGCAGCCCCTTCACGAAATGTCGCACCTCGTTGTGGTCTTCAACGACCAGAATCAGCGGTGCATCTTCGGATTTGGTCTGTGCATCCACAATGGGGTGTACGTCACTTCTCCGTTTACTTTCGGCTTTGTGGTCCTCAATTCTTTCTGCCGCCTGCGGCGGGATGACCAACCACTGCTCCGGAAGATCCGCTTCGCGCCGAAAGGCGGGAAACCTTACAGTAAAGGTGGTCCCCTGGAATTTCACGCTGTCGTCGGTGATGGTACCGCCCATGAGCTCCACGAGTTCTTTGACCGGTGAGAGACCTATTCCCGTCCCCTGATACAAGCGTACGTGGGTTTCTTCTTGGTAGAACCGGTCGAAGACGAAAGGTAATTTGCTTTCGACGATACCGATACCAGTATCGCTTACTTGCAGTTCGACATGATCGCCGATCTCGGCGAATCTCACGAACACCCCGCCTCCGCCATCGGTGAATTTAATGGCATTCGACACCAATGTTATAGATCACTTTTTGCCATTTACGGTGATCGAAGAAAACATCCATCTGCTCGGTCGGACCCTCCCATTGTTAATCGAGTGGTTTTTCTTCGGCGATCGGACGGAACGATTCAAAGAGATCGTGAAAAAAACGGCCAAAATCCGAATAGGTAACTTCGACCTTCACGTCTTCGTTTTCGATCTTACTGATATCGAGGAGTTCGTCGATAAGCCGCTGCAATTGAAGCGCATTGCGCTGCACCAACAGCAGTCGTTGGCGCATTTGGGGGTCCAGATCGTTCCGCAACATCTGCTCCACCGGACCCAAGATCAAGGTCAGCGGAGTTCTGAATTCGTGAGTGACATTCGAGAAGAACTTGTCTTTGACCTTTTCGAGGTCCTCTTTTTTCGGCTGCTGCCCCATAAAACGAATATATCAAAAACCTTAGGTCACCAGCACGGAAATCAAAGCGGTTGCCAACAAAGCAACCATGACCAAATTTGTCCAAAGTGGTTTCTTGAGGTAATAAAATAGGTTGGCCATGACCAGCGACATGGGCAGTGCTAAAACCGATAAATGCGTAAACTGATTTGCCGGACTCACGAAGAATCCGAGTAATGCCGCAATGATGACCCAGATCATCAGCAGGAAATTCTTCCGATTACTCACCCTCTTTTTACCTAGGTTTAGGGTAAGTTCCACCGTTCCCGTAACCGCGGTTATGAGTACTGCAATCATGACCGGTAAGTTTGCGGGCCTGATGGTCAAATCAATTTGCCCCGTTCGCAGGGCCGTCCAATAATTCAGAGAGGTCAAATCGACAAGTCCGGGAATCCAAACCCATACCGAAAAGGCGATAAAAGGTGGAGTCAAAAAACCGAGCACTACGGCCGTGATATGTCGCCAATCGGTGTATCCGTTAATGAGAATGGCAATCCAAAGTATTGGAAAGAACACGATGATCGGAAAGTACATAAGCCAACTGAGCGATAAGAATAAACTGGCGTTGAGGGCGATCATCAAACTGCCTTCGTCAAAGTAAAGTTTGTACAACTCCCTTATCGAAAGCGCGAAAAAGGGCAAAGACCACAGTGCCGGAGAAGGGTTTACCACTTCCGGAATGCAACAAATGAGGAAAATGACAAAGAAGAGGGTGAGGTTGTTCTTGCTTTTGAACATATCCTGTCGGTTAACGGCACCATTCAGGCTTATGGCCGCCAACCAGATCATAATGCCGGTAACGATCTGATGAACCCACAGGGAGTCACCAATTAATTCAACCAGCAACATGTACAGCGGCATGCCACCACTCAGCTGAATTTCAACCGGATGAAGGAACCAGTCCGAAAGCCAAAAAAGCGCAAAGATCAGAAGCGTCAGGACCGATGAGGCCGGCTTCTGATTTTTGAAAACGTTGATCAACATTGTGCTTTTTTACTTAATTTTGGCCCGACTCAAAAGTAATTGCCATGACGGAATTCTGGACCGGACTCGGAGATTTTCTACAAATGACCTTTCAAATTTTCCCTGCATTGGGAAACACAGCCAACTTGGTATTCCTTTTAGTCGGTGCCGCAGCTTTCCTATACTGGATGGGCCAATTGGTCAAGTTCAAGCGAGCAGGCGAGCAGTGATCGATCAATCCAGATCGAATCCTATATCCTTCCGATAGTTCATTTTGTCGAACTCAATGCGAGACGCACTCGCATAGCTTTTCCGCAACGCTTCTTGGCGATCATCGGCCATTGAGGTTACCGCAATAACTCTACCGCCAGAAGTCTTGAGCACTCCATCCTCGAGTTTCGTACCGGCGTGGAAAACGATGCTTTCCTCGACGTCACCAACTCCGGTGATCTGTTTTCCCTTTTCGTAAGACTCAGGATAACCTCCGCTGACCAACATCACGGTAACGGCCGTTTCGTCCACGGTTTCCACCGACACTTTATCCAATGTACCAGTTCCGGTAGCCTTCATGATCTCTGCAAAATCACCTTTTAGTCGGGGTAACACCACCTCGGTTTCCGGGTCACCCATTCGAACGTTGTACTCGATCACATAAGGATCGTCTCCCACCTTCATGAGTCCCAAAAAGATGAATCCACAGTAGGGAATCCCATCCTTCTTGAGGCCATCGACCGTTGGTTTCACGATACGCTCTTCTACCTTGGACAAAAATGCATCATCGGCATGAGGCACGGGGCTTATCGCGCCCATTCCGCCCGTATTCAAGCCCGTATCACCTTCCCCGATCCGTTTGTAATCCTTTGCCGATGGCAACAAGCGGTAGGTTTCGCCATCCGTTAAAACGAATACCGACAGCTCTATACCGGCCAAGTACTCCTCCACAACGACCTTCGCACTCGCATCGCCAAATTTCCCGTCGAGCATAGCACTCAACTCCGACTTCGCCTCGTCGAGGTCATCGAGGATCAAAACACCTTTTCCGGCCGCGAGGCCGTCCGCCTTCAATACATAGGGCGGCGAAAACGATTCCAAAAGACGATGGCCTTCGGCCAGATTCGAGCTGTCCACACTTTTATTCCGTGCAGTCGGGATGTTGTGCCGCTCCATGAAATTCTTGGCAAACTCCTTGGATCCTTCTAATTGAGCACCACCATTCCCGGGACCTATGATCCAAAGTTGGTCATGTGAGAACTCCGCTTCCAACGCATCTCGAACACCGTTGACCAATGGATCTTCTGGCCCAACGACAACACCGTCTATTTCATTATCCCGAATGAACTCGGCAATGGAGCTAAAATCGTTGGGGTTGAGCGGAACATTAGTTCCAACTAAACCCGTACCCCCATTCCCGGGACCTATATATATGTTGTCAACTTCCGGGCTTTGGGCGATCTTCCAGCTTAAAGCATGCTCGCGCCCACCCGACCCAAGGACCAGGATGTTCATGAAGAACCTATTTTCTCGTTATTACTTTTTGACGCGCTTAATACTGCATCCTTTGTTTTTCGTCACAGCCGGATCTATCGCGGCCTTATCTGAATACGCGTTCATTGCGTCAACTAAATACGTTTTAGTAACCGCCTTTTCGCTGTTCTCATAACGATCGTCGATACAACCGGTATAGATCAAGCTGAGGTTTTTGTCAAATAGGTACACGTGAGGAGTCGTGTTGGCACCAAATGCATCTGCCACGACATGATTCTCATCAATCACGTAAGGAGCGGCATAGTTCTGCGCTTTGGCATGGGCGATCATTTCTTCCATGCTGTCATCGCCGGTTCTTTTAGCTTCATTGGAGTTCACGAGAATCATACCCATGTTGTTTCCAGAAGCTACCTCGTAGAGGTCGTTGTACGTTTCTTCCCATTCCAAAACAAAGGGACAGGTGTTACACGTAAAGATCACCAACAAACCGTTTGGCTTCATGGCCTCGCGAAGATTGACTTCATTGCCGTCAACTCCAGCCATTTTAATGTGCGCCATAGGCATATTATCGCCGATCGACAGTTGGTTTCCTGAATCAGCCGACCCAAAGGACATCAATGAAGCGCTCGCGATCACGGCGAACACAAAGGAGATTGCTTTTTTCATTTCAGATAGTTTTTGTTTCAGTTCAAATTATAAAGGAATGTTCCCGTGTTTCTTCTTCGGCAACTGATCTACTTTGTTCTTGAGCATCTCAAATGCGCGAATAAGTTTTTCGCGGGTGACTTCCGGTTTAATGACTTCGTCTACATATTCACGTGCAGCAGCGTTATAAGGATGGGCGAAGAGCTCCGCATATTCCGCTTCTTTCTCCGCGTGCTTGGCTGCTGGGTCGTCCGCTGAGGCAATTTCTTTTCGGAAAATGATCTCCGCAGCACCTTTGGCGCCCATTACGGCAATCTCGGCCGTTGGCCAGGCAAAGTTCATATCGGCACCGATATGCTTCGAATTCATTACATCATAGGCACCGCCATATGCCTTGCGAGTGATCACCGTAACACGTGGAACGGTGGCTTCGCTGAAGGCGTACAATAGTTTTGCCCCATGGCTAATGATCCCGTTCCATTCTTGATCGGTACCCGGCAAAAATCCAGGTACGTCTTCAAAGACCAATAGCGGAATATTAAAGCTATCGCAGAAACGAACAAAACGACCAGCCTTCTGTGAGGCCTCGATGTTCAGTACTCCGGCGAGAAAGGCCGGTTGATTGGCCACGATGCCAATGCTCTTACCCGCCAAGCGAGCGAATCCAACCACGATGTTCTCAGCGTAGTCCTTGTGGACTTCCATGAACGAGTCCGCATCGCAAACTCCTGAGATAACCTCTTTGATACCGTATGGCTGATTTGGGTTTTCGGGAATTATCTGATTGAGATCAGGGCGCTTTTCATCTGAGCTTTCGTAAGGAATCACGGGCGGTTCCTCCTCACAGTTTTGAGGGATATAGCTCAGCAAGTCTTTTAATTGCTTAATAACGGCGATCTCATTTGCAGCGGTAAAATGAGCAACCCCACTTTTCGTAGAATGCGCCGAGGCTCCTCCGAGCTCTTCGGCCGTTACTTCTTCAAGAGTAACCGTCTTGACCACGTTCGGACCAGTAACGAACATATAGCTAGTTCCTTCTACCATGTGAATGAAGTCCGTTAATGCGGGGCTATATACAGCACCCCCGGCGCAAGGTCCCATAATGGCCGAAAGCTGAGGAATTACCCCGCTTGCCCTTGTATTTCTGTAGAAGATATCGGCATATCCACCGAGCGAAACAACGCCTTCTTGAATACGAGCACCACCCGAATCGTTCAATCCGATCACCGGTGCGCCATTCTGCATCGCCAAATCCATGATCCGACAGATCTTCTGAGCATGAGCTTCGGCCAACGAGCCTCCTAATACGGTAAAATCTTGAGCAAAAACATACACCAACCGACCGTTGACACGACCGTATCCAGTGACTACTCCGTCCCCTAAGATCTTTTGTTTGTCCAGCCCAAAATTAGTCGATCGGTGAGTGACCAGCATTCCGATCTCTTCGAATGTTCCTTCGTCTATCAGGAAGTGGATTCTCTCGCGGGCAGTGAGTTTGCCCTTATCATGTTGCGCTTTTATTCTCTTTTCGCCGCCCCCCTTTTGGGCCTCTGCGATCTTGTTGTCCAGCTCTTTAAATTTCTTCGACATGGCCCCTGTTTCACATGTTAATTCAGGTGCACTAAAGTAGCAAAGAAATAGGACTTAACTGTCCAATTTCAACACCGCTAAAAAGGCTTGTTGAGGGATTTCAACATTCCCCACCTGTCGCATTCTCTTTTTACCGGCTTTCTGCTTTTCCAGAAGCTTTCGTTTTCGCGAAATATCACCACCGTAACACTTAGCCGTTACGTCCTTCCGAAGGGCTTTCACTGTCTCACGTGCAATGATCTTAGCTCCGATCGCAGCCTGTATGGCGATGTCGAACTGTTGCCGCGGGATCAGCTCACGTAGCTTTGAACACATCTTTTTACCGATGTCGTATGCATTATCACGGTGAATAAGCGCCGACAAGGCATCGACCGGATCACCGTTCAGAAGTACATCGACCTTAACGAGGTTCGACTCTCGATAATCGATCGGCTGATAATCGAAACTGGCATAACCTTTAGATACGGTCTTTAATCGGTCGTAGAAATCGAACACGATCTCCGCCAAAGGAAGGTCAAAACTCAATTCTACCCGATCCGAAGTAAGGTAAACCTGATTCTTCAAAATACCCCGCTTTTCGATCGCCAAGGTCATGATGGACCCTACGAACTCGGATTTGGTGATGATCTGAGCAGTGATGTACGGTTCCTCGACGCTCTGAAGCAAACTTGGATTAGGCAAATCAGATGGGTTATTCACCCATTCAAAATTTTCGCCACTTGATGTGGTGTATGCTTTGTATGAAACGTTAGGAACCGTGGTGATCACGGTCATTTTGAACTCACGCTCAAGCCGCTCCTGGATAATCTCCATGTGAAGCATGCCGAGAAAACCGCAACGGAAACCAAACCCCAAGGCGGCAGAACTTTCCGGCTCAAAGGTCAAGCTGGCATCATTCAATTGAAGTTTCTCCATAGCCCCGCGCAATTCTTCATACTCCTCGGTATCGACCGGATAAACACCGGCAAATACCATGGGCTTTACATTTTCAAAACCTGAAATCGCTTTATCGCAAGGGTGCTCTACAGAGGTAATGGTATCTCCAACCTTCACCTCTCGAGCATCTTTTATGCCCGAAATGATGTACCCAACATCACCGGTAAAAATTTCTTTACGGGGCTCCTGTTTTAGCTTTAAAACACCGATCTCATCGGCATCGTATTTCTTTCCTGTATTGACGAATTTGACGATCTCCCCTTTCTTGAGACTCCCGTTCATAATTCGGAAATACGACTCTACACCTCGGAATGGATTGTAAACAGAATCGAAGATCAACGCCTGAAGGGGGGCATTTGGATCGCCCGTTGGTGCGGGAATTCGATCGATGATGGCCTCCAAAATAGCTTCTATGCCAATGCCTTCTTTTGCAGATGCGGGGATGATCTCGCTTTGGTCACAACCAATCAAGTCGATGATCTGATCTGATATCTCTTCTGGGTTCGCACTCGGAAGATCGATCTTATTCAATACCGGAATGATCTCAAGGTCGTGCTCAAGGGCCAAGTAAAGGTTCGAAATCGTTTGTGCTTGAATCCCTTGGGCGGCATCGACGACCAATAGCGCACCTTCACATGCGGCAATCGATCGAGACACCTCGTAACTGAAGTCAACGTGTCCCGGCGTATCGATCAAGTTCAGGGTATAGTCCTGATCGTTGTGTCGATAGACCATTTGAATCGCATGACTCTTGATAGTGATCCCGCGCTCCCGCTCCAAATCCATATTGTCGAGGATTTGGTCTTTCTTCTCGCGGTCCGTCACAGACTGAGTGGCGTCTAGCAAGCGATCGGCCAAAGTACTCTTACCGTGGTCGATGTGGGCAATGATGCAGAAATTCCGGATGTTTTTCATAAGTGCGCGAAATTACGCTTTTTCGTTGGCTCAGTATACGATTCTAAACTGTATTACGTAGAATACCAACCAACTTGGCCCAACTTTCGTATATTGTAGCACCGCAGCAGTGTTTATTATATTTGCTGTTCTTGGCGCAATAGCTTCGAACCTAAACATCGATCTAAGTATGAAAAAATGTATTCTTTCCTTAGCGGGTGCTCTCTGGCTGGCTCTATCGGCAGCAGTAGCTCCGGATGGAATCAATAGCGACGAATGGACTCTTTACACAGCTCAAGACGGGGTTGAGGTGTTCATGAAGAAACAAACATGTGACGACCCAGCAAATGGAGTATTCCTCGAATATGTTTTGATCAAAGTGACCAACACCAATGATCAAGACGTCGAAGTTTCTTGGATTCCTCACCCATACCATGATAACAAACCGGCTTTCGACTCACATTCGGATGACGAGCGCACTGCTCGTTTTGAGCTTACCGCAGGGTTGTCGATCGAAGGAACATGCGGTGACGAACACTTGTCGGAATATAAGCGCTTTACTCGTAAAACCGACATGCGTGAATTGACCGACCTCGAATTAGCGAACTTGACTGTGACCTTTAAATAATGACTGCTTTGAAAAAGATTCTATTAGCATTTGCTTTCGGATTTTCTTGGTCATATGGATACAGCCTGAACATTACTATCATTTCTCCTGCCCAGGATACGACCATTTGTGAAGGTGATACGGTATTTCTTGAGTGTGTCTCTGCCTTCCTTTTGAATGACTTCAACAACGGTACCATCGGTATCGGCTGGAGCTCCACTCAGGCCAATCCGGTATTTACGAATCCATGTGGCCCCGGACCAAACGGTCCTCACCTGTGGGTAGGAACAACGCCTTCTTCAATTCGTACGTTGGTCACGAATACGTATGACCTTATCGCGGAAGGGGCATGTTATATTGAATTTTGGATGAGGTACGGACTCGTGCCCGGTACCGGACCTTGCGAGGACCCCGATCAACCTGACGAGGGGGTTCACCTGCAGTATTCAACCAACAACGGTCTCGCGTGGACCGACTTTCCCGGTCCTAACTCAGAGCCAATCGGAAACCTCAACACAGCACCGCCTTTCATTACTACTGTTCCGGGTTCTGGAGGATACTGGCAACCTTATCCTACTTTAGCTCAGCAACAAATGAGCACGTTGTATCACTGGAACCTCTACCGCTGTCCTATTCCGAATGCCGCCGTGACAACGGCAACCTCGTTCCGTTGGGCGCAATTGGAAACGAGTAACCAAGGATGGGACGCGTGGGGAATCGATGAGGTGGTTATTGGTTGTGAACCTTTTAACCTGTTTTGGAGCACCGGTGCAACCACGACGCATGATACGGTAACCCCAACTCAAAACACAACCTATTGGGTTCAAGTTGCTGACTCGAATGGAACAGTCGTATACGACACCGTGAATGTATTCGTAAATCCACGCCCAGCTCTTGGTCCTGACATTACGATCCCTTGTGGTGATAGCACTTTCGTGATTACGATCGATCGTCCGATCAATTGTAACTCTATTTCAGCCGACGGATCGGATTTCCGTATGTCGCTTCCTAATGGAAACCCGCTTCCGGTGATTGGAGCACAGGGTGTGAACTGCCAGAATGGCCAAACGACTCAAATTGCCATTACTACCCTATTCCCAATGGGCTCGAACGGAGTTTATACCTTCTGGTCAAAATTGGGTAACGATCAAAACTCTTTGACGTCTGAATGTGGATCACTACCCGAATTTGACACCTTACTCGTTAACATCTACAACTGTTACCAAGTCGATATTGACCTCAAGAACGTAACGGTCGTAAACGATGATCATACGAAGGTCGAGTGGGGTATTTCAACGGATACGATCCTAAGCTATTTGGCCAACTTGTTTACTGAATACCAGGTCTTCCGCTCATTGAACCCTACGGGGCCTTACGCTCCTGCTCCGGGTGGAATCATCAATACCTTCAATACGACTTCTTGGGAAGATTTGAGTTTAACGTCGACCGATGTAAACACCAATTCCTATAATTACTATGTAAAAATCGTCTACGACGGAGGTCTTTCTCAACAGAGCGATTCGATCGCGAGTATCTTACTGGACTGCATCGATAACTCGGACACCTTGTTGCTCGACCTTACTTGGAGCGACTATTGGGGTTTGCCCAATCCAGAGTATTATGTCCAGATCCAAGGTTCTAATGGAACATGGAGTACAGTTGATACCACCACTTCGACTTCAACCACCATTGAAAAACCTTACGATGCTGATGACTATACGGTTCGAATCCAAACGGAGTATACCGACACTGGTGGTGTCTATATCAGCGAATCGAACTACTGCGAATTCACCGTTTACCAACGTGAGGCTCGCTTGAAGATGCCAAACGTATTTACTCCTGGAGGTCTATTCCCGTACTACAATGCGGTTACTAAAAATGATTCAACTGCTAATTTGGTTGAGTTTCAAGGTCAGATCTTCAACCGTTGGGGATATATGGTTTACGAATGGGACGACTGGGAAAACCAAAGCTCCGGATGGAGTGGTGAAGGTCATCCAGAAGGAACCTATTACTATTTTGTGAAAGCAGTAGGTGAAGAAGGCGAAGAGCTTGAAGTGAAAGGTCACTTGATGCTTATCAGAAACGATTAAGATTCCGATCTATCATAAATTAAAATGCCGGCCTCAGTGCCGGCATTTCTTATTTCGATAGGAGTCGAGCCGCGTACTTTCCGACGATATCAAACTCTAGGTTTACTCGCGAACCCGGAATGATATCCTTAAAGTTTGTATGCTCGTACGTGTAGGGAATGATCGAGACCGAAAATGAAGTCTCTTCACTGTGAACGACCGTCAGCGACACACCATTAATAGTGATGCTGCCTTTTTCTACGGTTATATGTCCACTCGCAGGTTCGTACTGAAAAAAGAAGTTCCAAGAACCATTACGTTCCTCAACTGTAGTGCATTTCGCTGTAGTATCCACGTGACCCTGAACGATATGTCCATCAAATCGCCCATTGGCCGACATACACCTTTCAAGATTGACATGTGTTCCAACGCTCCAGTCAGACAAATTGGACCTTTTAAGCGTTTCTTCGATCGCTGTAACAGAGTATTCGTCGCCATTGACTTCAACAACGGTCAGGCAAACCCCATTATGAGCCACACTCTGATCCACTCGGAATTCTCGAGCCATCTCCGTAGGCCGATAACCTCGCCCAATTCTTCGATTATTCCAGTAAACATGGTGCAATCATCAATCTCGGAACAAGTGAATGAAGCCTGTGATCTCGCGGACTTCAAGACCCGTGAGGCGCACTTCATTTATCCGAACCACATAATAGTATACTCCTTCAGGAACCGGCTCACCAGAGGTCATGTGGGTTCCATCCCAATTGATATTGATATCATTGGTTTGATACACGATACTTCCCCAACGATTGTAAATGGTGGCCTCAACACTCTCTACGTACTTATTGCTGATCGGAACTACGAGGTCGTTCTCCAAATCACCATTCGGCGTAAAGACGTTCGGAAGTTCATAAGCGGGGCAGTTGTCCACACAAACCACATTGGAGAACTCACTCACGTTCATGAATGAGTCGACGACAACTACGGCATAGCAACCCGCGATGCTCAGTAGTCCATTGTGGATGTAAGATGAATCGGCCGGATCGATTATTGTGGCCAACAACTCAAATTCCCCGCCCTCGACAGGCGTGTAATACAACTCGTATTCGATCGCATCAATTCCGCACTCCTCATCAGGGAATCCCCAATTCAACTGATTAAAATTCTCATCGCAATTTCGCTCGACCCGAAAATTCGGAGGACAAGGAGGCGTAGCATCAATTGGAGCCCCGCAGACTCCCTGAGAGAGATTGATCAGCGGCGTAGGAAGTCCCGAACCGGAATAAGCTCCCCTTGTCTCTACGTAATAGCAGTAGGTGCGGTTATTCTCAAGAGCTCCGTCCAAATAATTATTCGTCGAACTCACTCCGACCGAATCAAATGTCGTTGCTCCGGGATCGCGCCTGTAAATGACGTACTCTGCATTGATCCAGGGAACATTCACCGACCAATTCACAATGATCGCCTGATCGGTCGGAACCAAGTTAATGAACACACTCGATGCCGGATCACTCTTCGAAATGGGCTCCAAAGTACCTCCGTTATTCTGGAAGAAATCGATTCGATATCGATATCCCGTGGTCTCGGTATCAATCCCCGAATCGACGTACGAAGTATCCTCGATGTCGTTCAAGGTTGCGATCTCAATGAAACTATTGCCATTTGTGCCTACGGCACGATTTACTCGATATGCGTACGGGCCGGGATACTGCACTGAATCGATCTCTATCGGTTTTACCCAACGGACTTCGATCCGGCCATTGGCAACGTCGGTGACATCGACCGTTGCGTTCGTTATCAGCGGCTGGTCGCGCAGGAGTTCAGCACAAACCTCGACAGAAGCGTAACTTTCCGCTCTGTCCGGATACTTCGCCACGATCATGTAGCAATATTGATTACCCTTGGTCAACCCAACCCCGTTATTATTATCGAAGTAAGTGGTAGAGTTCAAACCATTCGTAGAGCCGATCTTTTGATATCCGGTATAACCCGGAACTCCGGTTTCACAATCGTCCGGTACGAATCCGTAAAACTGATTCTTGCGGTAAATATCGTAGCCACTGGCCCGGGTACAAGCTGATGCGTCCCAACTCAGATCAATCGCATTTCCATTCGGAGTTGCTGTTGGGTTATCAGGTGCGGGTCCAACGACGGTTATGTTCATCGTTTCTAGGTCGACCAGTGACGGGAAGGTTCCAATATCTTCCGCTCTGAACACCACTTGCCATGGTTGCTTGCGAACATGGAGGCAACTGGTTTGCCATTCAAATATGCCGGTCACTTGGCCTTGACCTTGCAGGTTATCGGGGAATTCTGCCGGATCATCGACCACAAAAGGACCTCCAAACGCACTCAAGGTCACCCCATTGGCATCGGAATCTGTCGCCACGACCGGGAAGAGCACATTGTCTCCGGCCTCTACACAAATATCATCGAGTGGCTCGATCTCGGGCGGATTATTATCACAGCCCGCAATGTCGATCTGCATATCGCGGACCATACGCCCCACAATGGACCAGTTCCCATTAGTATCTTGACGATGCTCCGAAATTTCGATCGCAATGTTATACTCTCCGGCCTGAACGGGTGAGTCCCAATAAAAATCGCCCGAAACGGAATCGATGCTAATGCTGTTGCTGGCCGATGGAAGGGTCCACTGTGGATGTGGAATCGGATCTCCATTGGCTCCCGCGCAAGGAATGAGCGCATAACTCAGGCTGTCGGCCTCGTCAACGGTATCGACAGCGGTCGGATTATGAATGAAAGGTACATTCACACATCCGTTATCGATCGGAGGATACAACAGGTCCGGTGAATTATTGAATCCCAGGTTCGGGTTAACCGCCAACGTGGCGCTGATCGCGAAAGGAGTGTGGATCGAATTGAGGATGTTCACGACATCTCGATTCCGGTTAGGGTCTTCCATGGTAACGGTATACGTTCCCGGCGCCGGGTAGGTATGCGTACCGATGTACACGTTTCGCTTGGTATCGTTCCCAATGGGTTGGCCATTACCACCGCCATTACTTCTCTGTAGAGTGTCACTGGTACCATCGCCCCAGAAAACGATCAGGTCGGGCCGGTCAGCCGGTGCCGAATCCTTCGTATAGGTCACCAGAACGAATTGGTACTGTAAACCCGCGATATGTTTATACGTAATCTCCCCGGCACGATTGTGCGTAGCGAATACTGCGGCGGTCGACCACAGCAGCAAGGTGACAAAGGAGAGTAGTTTTTTCATGCCGTTGGGTTGGTAATTAAATTAACCAATTTTCCGTTAAATTAACCAATTTTCCGTACCCTTTATTTTAATAGTCAATAACTTGTTGCACAATATTTTCGGGCAGCTCGCGATACCCGTATTCCTGATTCCTCAATTGGGGTTCAAATCCGGCCTCTCGAATGGCCTGTTGAATACCTTCCGATGTAAAACGGTGAGGTGCTCCGGCCGCTGAAACCACATTCTCTTCGATCATAATCGAACCGAAATCGTTGGCTCCTGCGTGTAAACACATCTGAGCCACTTGCTCGCCAACGGTGAGCCAAGAAGCCTGAATGTTCTTAATATTTGGCAACATGATTCTGCTAATGGCGATCGTGCGCACATATTCATCATCAGTTACCGAATTTCGCACACCGCGAATCTTTCGCAACAACGTTCCGTCGTCCTGGAATGGCCACGGTATGAATGCTATGAAGCCCTTTGCGTGCTCCGGCTTTTCGCTCTGTACCTGCTGTAACCAAACCAAGTGTTCAAAACGCTCTTCGACCGTCTCGATGTGTCCGAACATCATGGTAGCCGAAGTAGTAATGTACAATTGATGCGCGCTGCGCATCACATCGAGCCACTCTTGGCCTCCACACTTTCCTCTTGAGATCAATCGACGAACTCGGTCATTCAAGATCTCTGCTCCCGCTCCCGGCAAACTATCCAGACCCGATTCCTTAAGTTTCTCTAATACATACGTATGGGAAGCCCCTTCGAGTTTGGCAATGTGCGCGATTTCGGGTGGACCGAGGGCGTGAAGCTTTAAATTCGGGAACATCGATTTAAGGTCGCTAAACAGCTTAGAATAATAATCGAGCCCCAGATCAGGATGGTGTCCACCTTGAAGCAAGAGCTGCTCACCACCGTAATCAAAGGTCTCCTGTATCTTCGTTCGATAGGTTTCGAGATCCGTGATGTATTGTTCGGGATGACCGGGTGGTCGAAAAAAGTTGCAGAACTTGCAATTGGCTATACAAACGTTAGTGGTATTCGTATTTCTGTCGATAATCCAGGTCACCTTATTACCCGGCACCGATTCCTGTCTCAGTTCGTTGGCCACGAACATCAATTCAGGTGTAGACACCTGCTCAAACAAAACCTGCCCTTCTTCTGCACTGAGGAATTCGCGCCTCAGCGCTCGGGCCAGTAACTGATCCGTATTCATTGATTTTACCTACTTTAGCGTCCATAAAACTACAAAGAAATGAGGACTTTTGTTCGCAGGAAAGCCAAGCTGGATGCGAGGGAGGACGCGATATTGCTGTTTGATCATGCTGGGCAGTTGGAGTACTACCTCCAGGAACAAAAGGAACGAGATCATATTGATGAAGCTACCGGTGATTCCGGTAAGAATTATGTCGTTCTAGATCGCACCTCGCATCTCTATCTGCCCGCGAGGGCAAAAACCACAGACTCGAGAGCCGAAAGGCTGGAATCTTGGCGTTGTCTGGGCGATGAGCTCCAGGAAGAATTGAATCGTCAAAAAGCCAGCAGGATCACCTTGGTCGACCTCACGGAAAACCAAGAGGCGGGATTGTACGTGTTGGAGGGCTTGGTCCTGGGCAACTACCAATTCACAAAATACTTTACGAATCCGAAGCGCAAAAGATCGCTTTTGAGCAGCTCGACCATTTGAATGCCGCTTTTGACGGAACCGTTCGAGCCAGAGATTTGAGCAACGAACCGCTTAGCACATTGACCGCTGCGCGTTATGCCGAAATCATGAAGGAGTGGGGCGGTGAGCTAGGTATCAAGGTGACCGTTCTGGAGAAAAAGCAGATAGAGTCATTGAAGATGGGAGGGCTTTTGGCTGTGAACCGGGGGAGTATCGATCCTCCGACCTTTACCATCATGGAGTGGAGTCCCGAGGACGCCATCAACGAAAAACCAGTTGTGCTGGTAGGCAAAGGAGTGGTTTACGACACCGGAGGACTTTCGCTGAAACCAACGGCCAATAGCATGGATTTCATGAAAGTCGACATGGCCGGATCCGCGGCTGTTGTTGGCGCAATGGTTGCCTTGGCCGAAACAAAATTGCCCATTCGCGTGATCGGATTGGTTCCGGCCACGGACAATAGGCCGGGCGAGAATGCGTATGCTCCGGGCGACGTGATTAAAATGTTCGATGGCACTACGGTAGAAGTATTGAACACCGACGCTGAAGGCCGAATGATCATGGCCGATGCCCTGGCCTACGCAAAGAAATTCGACCCCGAGCTGGTCATCGATTTGGCTACCCTGACCGGATCGGCTGCAATGGCGATCGGCAAGTACGGTGTAGTGGCCATGGGAAATGCCGACGAACCCGTTTGGAAAGAGCTTCATCGAGCGGCGGATTCGGTCCACGAGCGCTTGGCCGTATTCCCTTTCTGGTCGGAATACCGAGAGCTGCTCGACAGCGACATTGCCGACCTCAAGAATATTGGTGGCCCAGAGGGCGGAGCTATTACAGCGGGTAAATTCCTGGAGCACTTCACGGACTATCCGTACGTTCATTTCGACATTGCCGGACCCGCATGGCTCAAAAAGAAAGATAAGTACCGAACCAAGAATGCAACCGGAGTGGGTGTGCGATTATTGTTTGAGTACTTCTTGCAACGCACGCGTTACAATGAGCGATAATATTGACTCCCATAAGATCCGAATCGGCATATCGGCCGGCGACCTCAATGGGGTCGGGATGGAGATCATATTGAAAACGCTGAGCGATAAACGGATCAACGAAATGATGACTCCGATCATTTTCGGATCTTCATCTGTGTTGTCATACAACCGCAAGACTCTAAACTTCAAGGACATTCCGGTCAAGATCATCAAACAATGGAATGAGGTTCGAAACGATCAGGCCAACCTCTTCGACTGCATCGACTCGCAACCGAAGATAGAAGTGGGGCAATCGACCCGTGACGGGGGGCAGTTTGCCTATGAGAGCTTAAAATCGGCAGCCGATGCGTTGGAAAATGGGCATATTCAAGCCCTCGTAACTGCGCCGATCGACAAACACAACATTCAAAGCGAAGAGTTTAAGTTCCCAGGACACACAGAGTTTCTGGGCAAACGATTTGGCCAGGGAAAAAGTCTGATGATTCTTTGTCGTGACGAATTTCGCGTGGCATTGGTCACCGGACACGTACCCTTGAGCCAGGTCGAGCCCCTCATCACATCACAATCGATCGGCGAAAAGCTGAAGTTATTTGAGCACAGCCTGCGGCTGGATTTTGGACTGGAGCGACCTCGAATCGCCGTTCTCGGTCTCAACCCGCATGCCGGCGACCAAGGACTTATCGGCGATACGGAAGAAAAGATCACCGGACCTACTGTTAAGAAACATTTTGAAAACGGCATGCTCGTTTTTGGCCCGTATGCCGCAGATGGCTTTTTCGGATCGCAAAAACACAAGAATTTTGATGGCGTTTTGGCCATGTATCACGATCAGGGATTGGTACCCTTCAAAGCACTTAATTTTGGAGGCGGAATCAACTTCACAGCCGGCTTACCGGTTGTTCGAACCTCTCCGGATCACGGTACGGCGTACGATATCGCGGGAAAAGGCATCGCTAATGAAGAATCGTTCCGCGAAGCACTATACATGGCCAAAGACATCTTTGTGCGACGCTCACGACACCGAGAATGGGCTAAAAATCCGCTAATCAAGCAAGAAGAGGTAAAATAGACTTCGCTTTTCCTATTCTTTTCATATCTTTGCAGGCCCATTGAAATCGAGATGCGATGAAGGATTTGAAGGAGTTCAGCATTCCGTTTACGGGACTGGCATTGGGAAAGCATCAGTTCGAGTTTCATGTGGACGACGAATTCTTTAGTTTTTTTGGATCGCAGGAGCATCAGAATTTCGATGTTGAGGTAGAAATGGAAATGGACAAGTCCGAGCGCATGCTTGAATTGTCTTTTGCATTTAAAGGGAAGGTAGAGTTGCGATGCGACGTTACCGATGAGCCTTTTGATCACCCCATCGACGAAAACGCTGAATGGGTCGTTAAGTTCGGCCATGAATTCAACGACGACGATGAAGAAGTGCTGATTTTACCTTACGAAGCTGTGAAAGTAGATGTAAGCCCGTTCATAAGGGACATCATCGAGCTTTCCATTCCGATGAAAAAGGAACATCCGGGTTTGGCCGATGGCACATTGAATTCGGACATTCTGGACCGATTGGAACAATTGAGTCCAGGAGCCTCGGAAGAGGGGGATGATTCAGAAGGTGATGATACCGATCCGCGGTGGGATAAACTAAAGGATCTATTAAAAGATTGAGCAACGAACGTAAATAGATAGACATGGCACATCCAAAGCGCAAACAGTCGAAGACCCGTCGCGATAAACGCCGTACGCATTACACGGCGACTGCACCTACGATTGCTACTTGTCCGACCACCGGAGAGCCTCACTTGTATCACCGTGCTTACTGGAGCGAAGGTAAGCTGTACTACAAGGGCAAAGTGGTAATGGAGAAAGAGGAATTGTAATCCAAGGCACGCACTGTTCAAGAAAGGATTAAGTAGATTTGGTTTTCGTAGCCGAATCTACTTTCTTTTTTGGTAGTACCTTAGCGGCGACCTAACGAATGAATCCTATGGGAAATATCAGAGCAGCCATTACTGCAGTAGGTGGTTATGTTCCGGACTATGTCCTGACGAACGCGGAACTGGAGAAAATGGTAGATACCACCAATGAGTGGATCACAACGCGTACCGGGGTCAAAGAACGTCACATACTAAAAGGCGAAGGACTCGGAGCGAGCTACATGGCGATCAAAGCCGCTCAGGAAATCATCGAGAAAAAGAATTTGAATCCGGCCGAGATCGACATGGTCTTGGTTTCTACAGCCACACCGGACATGCCAGTTGCAGCAACTGCAACCTACACGGCAACCGAAATCGGGGCTGTAAACGCATTCGGCTATGACCTAATGGCCGCCTGTTCGGGATTTTTGTACGGCTTGGCCACAGGTGTCAAGTTTATCGAAAGTGGACGATACAAAAAAGTGTTGGTGATCGGTTCAGACAAGATGTCTTCAATCATTGATTACACCGACCGAACTACTTGCGTCATTTTTGGAGATGGTGCGGGTGCCGTTTTACTCGAACCCAACGAAGAAGGCTACGGATTACAAGATGAAATTCTACACTCCGACGGAGCTGGTCGTCAATTCCTGAAGATCAAGGCCGGCGGTTCTATGTATCCGCCAAATGAAGATACTGTTGCTGCGAAAGAGCACTTCGTTTACCAAGAGGGCCAACAAGTATTTAAGTTCGCCGTAACGAATATGGCCGAGGTAAGCGCACAGATCATGGAGCGCAATGGACTAACCGCAGACGATGTTGCCTGGTTGGTGCCCCACCAAGCCAATAAGCGGATCATCGACGCTACTGCACGTAGAATGGGCGTTGGATCCGAAAAGGTGATGCTCAACATTCACAAATACGGTAACACGACCAACGGAACACTCCCGCTTTGCTTGCACGACTATGAAAAGCAATTAAAGAAGGGAGATAACATAATATTCGCCGCTTTTGGTGGCGGATTTACCTGGGGCTCACTTTATTTGACGTGGGCTTACGATTCTTGATATAATTATTAGCTTTGTTTTAATACGCTAAACCCGAATCACATGGATCTAAAGGAAATCCAGAGTCTAATTCGTTTCGTGGCAAGATCTGGAGCCACAGAAGTTGAGCTCGAAACGGATGGGGTAAAGATCTACATCAAAACGAAGGGGGACGAAGAGGTAAAAGAAACTACGGTAGTGCAGCATGTGCCTGTAACCGCCGCTCCACAAGTACAAGCAGCTCCTACAGTCCCCGCCCCGGCTGCCGCAGCACCAGCTTCGGCCACGGAAGCGGATTCAGGCTCTAGTGCTGAGGACTCCAAGTGCGTGGAAATCAATTCGCCGATGATCGGTACATTCTACCGGCGTCCATCGCCGGATAAAGATCCTTTCATAAGTGTTGGGGACGAAGTTAAAGATGGTTCGGTCGTATGTGTGATCGAAGCCATGAAGCTTTTCAACGAAATCGAATCGGAGATCTCCGGTAAGATCGTGAAGGTGCTCGCAGAAGACTCGAGCCCTGTAGAATACGATCAGCCGCTCTTCTTGGTTGACCCATCCTAATCCGCTCTTACGAGCGCAAAATCACGCACGCATGAGCAATAAGATGTTCAATAAAGTGCTTGTGGCGAATCGCGGTGAGATCGCTTTACGTGTCATCCGAACATGTAAGGAGATGGGCATCAAAACCGTCGCGGTTTATTCACAGGCCGACAAAGAAAGTTTACACGTTCGTTTTGCCGACGAAGCCGTTTGTATAGGACCAGCAAGTAGTGCGGAATCATACCTCAAGATTCCGAACATCATTGCTGCTGCTGAGATCACCAATGCCGACGCTATTCATCCCGGCTACGGATTCTTGAGTGAAAACGCCAAGTTCTCCAAGATCTGTGAAGAACACGGTATCAAATTCATTGGAGCTAGTCCTGACCAAATCAACAGCATGGGCGACAAGGCTTCGGCCAAAGAAACCATGCGCAAGGCAGGTGTACCGACCATTCCCGGATCTGACGGGATTCTCGGCAGCTTGGAAGAAGCCATAGAGGTGGCCAAGCAGATCAAGTACCCGGTCATGTTGAAGGCTACCGCCGGTGGTGGTGGACGAGGAATGCGCGTCGTCAAAGCTGAGGATGAGCTTGAGAAAGCATGGGATTCAGCCCGGCAAGAGGCAGGTGCTGCCTTCGGAAATGACGGTATGTATATGGAGAAGTTCATTGAAGAGCCTCGCCATATCGAGATCCAAATCGTTGGAGATAATCGCGGAAAGGCTTGCCACTTGAGCGAGCGCGATTGCTCGATCCAACGTCGACATCAAAAACTCGTAGAAGAGACTCCATCTCCATTCATGACCGCTTCGCTTCGTCGCAAGATGGGTAAAGCCGCTATTAAGGCAGCCGAGGTTGTAAAATACGAAGGAGCCGGTACGGTAGAATTCTTGGTAGATAAGCACGGAGACTTTTACTTCATGGAGATGAATACCCGTATTCAGGTAGAGCACCCGATCACTGAGGAAGTGATCATGTACGATCTGATCTGGGAGCAAATCAAAGTTGCTGCGGGTGAAAAGATCTCAGGAAAGAACTACGAGCCCGAATTGCACGCGATCGAATGCCGCATCAACGCGGAGGATCCGTATAACGATTTTAGGCCTAGTCCCGGGAAGATCACCAACTTCCACGCACCGGGAGGGCACGGGGTGCGAATCGACACGCACGTGTATGCGGGTTATGTGATTCCGCCCTACTACGACTCCATGATCGCTAAATTGATCACCGTTGCACAAACGCGTGAAGAGGCCGTGGCCAAAATGAGAAGAGCATTGGATGAATTCGTGATCGAAGGTGTTAAGACCACGATCCCATTCCACCAAGCGCTTTTTGCTAACGAAGATTTCAAGAAAGGTAATTATACCACGAAATTCTTGGACGAGAATGATCCATTGGGCGTAAGGGACGTCAAGTAACCCCTAATCCCAAAGCCGCTTCTCTTGAAGCGGCTTTTTTTTATTTCAAGGAGTCGAGCACTTTTTCACCGAGCAGTTCAAGAGCTGCTTGGCGAATGCTATCGGCGTCGTAGCCACACTCGTTGTACAATTCATCTTGTGTACCGTGTTCAATAAATCGATCCGGAATACCCAGCCTGGAAACCCGTGAGTTGAACCCTTGGTCCGACATCCACTCGACCACCGCCGATCCGAATCCGCCCGAGAGGGCGCCATCCTCAACAGTAATCACCCGATCGTGGTTTTCAAATACCTCGGCCAAAAGCTCTTCGTCGAGGGGTTTCACGAATCGCATATCGTAATGCGCGGCATCGACACCGTCGTTTTGAAGCGTTTCAATGGCCTTCGTCGCATAGTTACCGATATGGCCTATGGTCAAGATGGCAATGTCCTTACCGTCGCGAATTTTACGGCCTTTTCTGACCTCTACGAGTTCGAGCGGTGTGCGCCATTCGGTCATGACCCCGTTTCCACGAGGATAGCGAATGACGAAAGCACCCATGTCGTCCTGAGAGGCGGTAAACATAAGGTTGCGCAGTTCGCTCTCGTTCATGGGCGCGCTTACGATCAAGTTCGGAATACAGCGCATGTATGAGATATCGAAAGCTCCGTGGTGGGTTGGTCCGTCGGCCCCCGCCATTCCGGCGCGATCCAAGCAGAAGACCACATTGAGGTTTTGCAGGGCAACATCGTGAACGACCTGATCGTAGGCTCGTTGCATAAAGGAACTGTAGATGTTGCAGAAGGGAATCATTCCCTGTGTTGCCAAGCCAGCGCTGAAAGTAACCGCGTGTTGTTCAGCGATCCCAACGTCGAAAGCGCGATCGGGCATTTCTTCCATCATATACTTAAGTGAACATCCGGTAGGCATGGCCGGCGTAACGCCCATGATCTTTTCGTTTTCCTTGGCGAGCTCAATTATGGTGTGCCCAAATACATCTTGGTACTTTGGAGGCTGAGGTTTGTTGTTCGAGGACTTAACGATCTCACCGGTTTCTTTATCGAACAACCCCGGCGCATGCCATTTTGTAGGGCTCCCAGCTTCGGCAGGCCCGTAGCCTTTTCCCTTTACTGTAACGGCATGTAGAATCTTTGGCCCGGGAATATCTTTTAGGTCATTGAGCACGTGAACCAAGTGGTCGACATCGTGTCCGTCGACCGGACCGAAGTAACGGAAATTCAGGCTCTCGAAAAGGTTACTTTGTTTCAGCAGAGCCGATTTTACAGCATTCTCGACCTTTTGAACGATACGCTGAGCATTAGGCCCAAATTTGCTGACTTTGCCTAACAGCTCCCACACCTCATCCTTCACCTTGTTGTAGGTTTGTGAAGTGGTGATGTCCGTCAAGTATTCCTTGAGTGCCCCGACATTTGGGTCGATAGACATGCAGTTATCATTCAATATAACAAGCAGGTTCGAATCTTCGGCCCCGGCGTGATTCAGCCCTTCGTAGGCTAATCCGGCCGTCATGGCTCCATCGCCAATCACCGCAATATGTTGGCGCATATTGCCCTTTTTGCGGTTCGCCACTGCCATGCCCAGAGCAGCCGAGATCGAAGTGCTGGAGTGCCCAACTCCAAACGTATCGTACTCGCTCTCGCTTCGCTTCGGGAAACCGCTAATGCCCTTATACTTGCGGTTCGTGTGAAAAACTTCCCTACGCCCGGTCAAGATCTTGTGCCCGTATGCCTGGTGACCCACGTCCCAAACCAGCTGATCCACTGGCGTATCGAATACGTAATGCAGCGCCACGGTAAGTTCTACAACACCAAGGCTCGCACCGAAGTGCCCACCTTTAACGGAGACTAGGTCTACGATAAAGTCGCGCAATTCGGTAGACACCTGTTTGAGTTGGCCCTTATCGAGCTTTCTTAGATCTTCAGGGCTATTGATCTGAGCCAATAAGGCTCCGGGCTTAAACTCCATCTTAGGTCGGATTTATCTGAAAGCTAGGGCAATTAGGCAAAGATAACAAACCTAAGGGTCAGCGGTTCACTCGACCTTTGCAATTCTGCTCGGATAGAGTCGATACAACATCCTATTTTGAAGGTAGAACATAACCGGAACGATCACCAATGTTAGGAACGTAGCAAACGTAAGTCCGAAGATGATGGTCCACGACATCGGCCCCCAAAAGATCACGTTATCTCCACCAAAGTAGATTTGCGGATCGTATTCGGAGAATAGGGTATAGAAGTTGATGTTCATTCCCGTCGCCAGCGGGATCAATCCCAACACGGTCGTAATTGCCGTCAGCAATACCGGACGCAATCGAAGTTTTCCACCTTCGACAATTGCGTCGAACAGCAATTGTTTCGGCAAGTATTGGTTATCACCTACTCCGTACTCTTCCTTCTTACGCGCAATGATGAGCTTGGTGTAATCGATCAATACAATGGCGTTGTTCACCACGATCCCCGCAAGTGAAATGATACCAATCATCGTCATCATGATCACGAAGTTCATGCGGAAGGTCACGATTCCGAGGAATACTCCGATCAAACTCAATACTACGGCACTGAGGATGATGAAGGGCTGACCTGCCGAATTAAACTGGCTCACGAGAATCAAGAAGATGAGGAACAACGCGATCATGAGTGCTCTACTCAAGAAGGCGAACTGTTCGGCTTGCTCTTCCTGTTCACCGGTAAAGCTCAAGTCGATCTCCTTGGGCATTTCGTAGGTGGCCATACGTGCTTTGATGGAAGTATTGATCGCCGTAGCGTTGTAACCTTCCAAATCATTCGAAGAAATGGTGATCACACGCTTCAGGTCTTTCCGCTTCACCGCGGAGAAGGTCGAAGTTTTTTCAGCATGGGCAACCGATGAAATCGGAACCTGCTGAATACGACCGGTGGCTTGATCTCTAAAGGTCAGTTTCTGATTCATCAACGCTTCCAAGTCATATCTGTAGGGGTCATCAAAGCGAAGAACGATGTCGTAATCGTCTTCTCCGTCCTTATAGGTAGATATCTCCTTTCCGAACAGCGAAGTGCGCAGAGCATCGCCGATCATATAGGTAGAAACGTTGTATCGACGTGCCTTCTCCCGATCGATCACGATCGGCATTTCCGGCTTTCCGGATTCAACGTCGAGCTTGAGCTCTTCGATACCCGGGATATTAGCTTCGTTGATGTAGTTCCTGATACGGTCGGCTTCAGCAAGCAATTCGTAATAATCATCACCTGCAACTTCTAAGTTGATCGGCGCACCTGCCGGGGGACCTTGATTGTCTTTGTCTACTGTGATCTGAACTCCCGGGTAAAGTGCGATACTGTTGCGAATCTCCTTGAGGACCTCACTCGACTGAACTCCACGGCGATCGGCAAATTCAACGAATTGCACGGTGATCCTGGCCTTGTTGGGCGTTTGTGCCATTGACGGTCCTTCGTTCGGATCACTTGTACCTTCACCTACTTGGGCGATGACGGACTCAACCATCCAGTTCCGAGTTTGCTCAACGCCATTGACTTCAACCTGCTCTTCGTATTTCTTGATGGTTTCGAGCACTTGGTCCTCGACCTTTTTAGTCAGGTCATTAGTTACTTCTATGTCCGTACCGATCGGCTTTTCGATGTAAATAATGGCCTGGTTAGGCTGATTTTCAGGGAAGAGTTCGACAGGTGGTGGAAATATTGCCGTCATGGCGATGCTCAAGACAAGCAGAATAACCGTTCCGAAGAAGAACAAGTATGCTCGCCATCCGGCCAACGCGAATTGCAAGGTCTTGCTGTAAATATTCTCGAGACGAGGTATAAATACTCCTTGGAACCAGCGCGTCGAGGGGGTCAGTATATAATGATTCAGGAAGCCTGTAGCTCCGGAAACAACAAAGAGGTTACCGAATGACACCAGGCTGCCATTCCACTCCTCTCCAGATACGCCGGCAAAGATCATCAGCAACCCTACACCAAGGAGGCTCAATCCGATCAACCGCAGCCGTTTGGTGTTCACCTTGGCCTCTTCAATTCTCATGTAGACGCTGGTCAACACGGGGTTAATAACCAAAGCCACAAACAAAGATGAGCCCAATACGATCATGAGCGTGATCGGGAGGTATTTCATGAACTCCCCGAACAGTCCAGGCCACAAAGCCAGTGGCAGAAATGCCGCCAGAGTGGTTGCTGTTGAAGCGATAATGGGAACGGCTACCTCGCCAACTCCGGCCTTGGCCGCATCTATTGGCGAATAGCCTTCTTCCATGAGGCGGTAAATATTCTCAACAACTACGATCCCATTGTCCACGAGCATGCCCAATGCCAGTACGAGCGAGAACAGCACCATGGTGTTGAGGGTCACTCCGAAACTTCCAAGAATAAAGAAGCTCATGAGCATAGAGAGGGGGATTGCGATCCCTACGAACAGGGCATTCCGAATTCCTAGGAAGAAGAGAAGAACGAGGACGACCAAGATGATTCCGAAGATGATGGAGTTCTCCAACTCGTTGACCTGGTTCCGGGTCTGGTCGGACATATCGTTCGTAATGGTCACCGTGAGGTTGTCCGGGAAGTAGCCTTCTTTCGCCTCGTTGATTATCTCTGTGATCTTATCAGAAGCGATGAGCAAGTTCTCACCCGAGCGTTTCATGACGTCGACCATCACTACGGGCTCAGTGTATTCGCGTGCAAAACTCGTCGGGTCCTCACCTTCGAATTTCACCGTGGCGATATCCCGCAGGTACACGATGTCCTGATTCTCTTGTTTAACGATCACGTTCTCAACGTCGGCTACATCCTCGAATTCTCCGATGACCCGTACATTCCGACGATAATCATCCACCAATAAGTCTCCACCGGAAATGGTGACGTTCTCGGATTGAATAGCGTTCGCCACATCGCCAAAGCTAATATCCAGCGATTCCATTTTGTGCAAGTCGATATTGATCTTCATCTCCTTGTCTTCTACTCCGCGGATTTCAACATCGGAGATCGCGGGTAGCGATTCAATCTCATCTTCCAGATACTCCGCATAGTCATCGAGTTGATCAATGGTGAAGGGTCCGGAGAGGTTCACGTTCAAGATGGGCATCAACTCCGAGAAGTTGAGCTCGAATACGTTTGGATCGGCAGGTAGATCGCTTGGGAAATCGGGGTCGCTCTTGGCGATATCCACCTTATCCTTCACTTTCCGAAGGGCCTCTTCCGGTGTAACGTCAAAATCGAATTTTACTTGAATAGTACTGTATCCTTGAACGCTCGTTGAGCTGATCTCATCGATTCCCGTGATCCCATTGATTTCTTTCTCGAGGGGACGAGTGATCAATCGCTCTATGTCGACGGGCGAGTTACCTGGATAGGGTGTTCCCACATAGATCTCCGGGGTCACGATCTCCGGAAAGGCCTCTTTCGGCATGGTCATGTAGGAGGAAAGTCCAGCGATGAATATAATGAACGTCAATACAAAAACGGTCATTTTATTGTCGACGGAAATGCTCGACAACCGAAACTCCTTCATGAATTTCATGACCTTAAAGTCTTTATTTTCTTCAGCCATTTTCTTTCGAATTAGGGGTGTGCAATTGGCTTAGGAGGGATTCGCTACAACGCGAACTTGCTGGTCTGGCCTGATGGAGCGCGCTCCTTGATCGACCACGAACTCGTTTGGCTGAATTCCCTTCAGAATCTCGGTATAACCATCGTACGATCGTCCCGGTTGTACGGCTCGCATTTCGACTCGTGCGATATCAGTTCCTTGGGAAGCGACGTACACATATGAGCTTCCATCGGCCGTTTGCTGAACCATGCGCGATGGCAAGGTTACGGCTTCTTCCGAACTATAGTCGCGAATATGGACGACCGCCAACATGTTCGGCTTCACATTCAAACCCTTCATTTGATCGAGGTTGATCTCCACTTTGAAGGTTCGGTTGTTCGGGTTGATGTAATCTCCAGCTCTGCTGATGGTAGCTTCAACAACTGTGTCTAGCGCTGGAAAGGCAATTCGAACCAGGGTCTTAGCACCGATACGGCCGACATAGGCTTCGGTAACCTCACTTTCCAAGTAGGGTTGATCCAAGTTGACCAAGCGAACCACCGGACTCGAAGAACCTACGTATTCGCCTTGGCGCGGGAAGATCTCATCGACCACACCGCTAGATGGTGCTACCACTTGCGCCATTTTGATCTGGCGCTCCAAAGTAGCTTTACTTTGCTCTAGGCCTTCTTTGCGATTCTTGGCATTAAGGTAATCAACTTCAGACCCGATCTTTTGATCCCACAAACGCTTTTGGCGCTCGTACAATTCGGTTGCCAACTCCAAGCTCGTCTCTATTTCTTTGAGCTGAGACTTCATTACATCGGCGTCGAGTTCAACCAAGACTTGACCCGTGCGCACACGTTGACCTTCTTTTACGAGAACTCCGGTGATGGTCCCGGCGCTCTCCGAGAACAAGGTCACGTTCTTATTCGCCTGAACAATACCGTGTACACTAAAGTAGTGCTCGAATGAACGCTGTTCCGCAGCTACCACACTCACTAGTGCTCGTTTGGCCGCTGTGTCTAGTTTGCTGATCGACTCATCCAACTCGGCAATTTGAGCGGTGATCTCCTGGCTCAGACTCACCAAGGAATCTTTTTCCTTCTGGAGTTCTGCCAATTCCGATGTATCCCGGGGTGCGGTGGATCCACATGCGGCGAGGAACAAGGCCGCAATTGAGGGAATGATAAACTTTTTCATTTTTAGTAACGGTTAAGTGCTTTAAGTAAGTTCGATTTAGCGTCAATGAGGTTGTAGGTAGACATGATGAAATTGCTCTGGCTGTCCAGAAACTGGCGCTGAGCCTGCGCGAGATCGAGACTGGTCGAAACTCCCTCGCGATACTTGATCAACTCTTTGTCGTTGATTCGGCGCGACAATTCGAGGTTCTGCTCGGTGGTTTGATAGTTGTCGAGTGCTTGGTAATATACATCGCGGGCTTGCTGCACCTGAACTTGAATATCGCGACCAACGCGCTCGACGTTCATAGAGCTTTGCTCAACGTTGATCTGCGCTTGCGCCACGGCGTTCTTTATTCCGAACGAAGTGAATATGGGAACGTTCAATCGAACCCCGAGCAATTGCGTCGGGAACCATACTCCATCGTTAAAGAAATTGAATTCGTTCGCTTGGCTATTTTGCTGATAGCTGTAAAATGCGCTTAGCGAGGGCATGTAGGCAGCTTGTTCGTTCTTCATCTTCAGCTCATCGGTGCGCAGTTGGTTTTCGGCTAGCTGGTAGTCGATGTGCTCCGTAAAGTCAAAATCACCGACCAAGGTCTCTTCTCCGGCTATATCGACGATATCCTCTAGGGGGGTCGTCAATGCTAGATCGGTCTCTAACGGTAGTCCCATGGTGTATAGAAGGATATTCTGACTGATCGATTTTTGGCGATCGGCCTGACGCACGCGGTTTTCAGTGCTTAGAACCAACAGTTCTAACTGGTCCACGTCCTGCTCAGAAACAAACCCTTCTGTATTCAAAGCTTTTGTTTCGTCGAGGGTCGTGCGTAAGTTCTCTGCCGATTCCTCCAGAACATTGTAGTTCTCTTCAGAAACCAAAACTTGGGCATAGAGCTGAATAATGGCATTCGTGATCTCGTATTCAGTCTTGGTCTTCAACTTCTCAGAAAGCTCCAAAAAGACCTTCACACTTTTCGTGGCCACGATATAAGACCCGTCGAAGATCAACTGATTAGCAGTGACGTCAAATCCCATATTCTGTTCTGGCTGGAACTGCACCTCGATCAGGTCACCGGGTTGTCCACCCGGGATAAAATCGCCCGGAATCTGTTGAATCGGCACTTCCAGGTAGTTGTTATAGGATGCCGAACCGCTGATCTGCGGCAATCCGATCGCCAGGGCTTCCTTCACCAGCCTCTTGGCCTTCTGAATCTCGAACTCAGAGTCGCGTAAGGCGTAGCTGTTGATCTTGGCGTACTCGATCGCCTCGTTCAACGTGAAACTCGTCGAACCATCTTGCGCCAGCAATGCCGCAGGCCACAAGAATAATGCGATCAATACTCTTTTCAGTGTTTCCATTTCTTGTCTGCTATTAATTTGTCGAGGTACTCTAACCCTAGGGGTGCACAAATTCCACGCAAGTGATATTCGAGACTCACGTGGCTTATTTCCGTCATGTCGAATTTTTCGGTGGGAAACCAAGTCGTTTCGGTCATGATCTCGGCCTTGCCGAAATACATGTAGGCGATGAGTTCCGCATTGAGCCCTGCCCGGTACAGCCCTTCCTTCATTCCCTGCTCCAAATTGGCCTTGATGGTGGCCATGAATTCGCGGAATCGCATTTCTTCGACCTTCCGCCAGGTCGATGGGTAGTACTTGTGAAGTTGAAACTTAACGGCCGGATTGTGCGATTCGACCATGCTGCACATGAATTCATCGAGCATGAACATTTGATCAATAGCATTTCCTCTGGCCTTTCGAATTTCGCGAACCCGCGGAATAGTCAAGTCTACCAACAAGGTAAAGGCCCGATCTACCAGGTCTGCTTTGTTGTCCACGAATTGATACAACGTCTTCTTCGAAATGGCTATATCCCGCGCCACATCGTCCATCGTCACACTACGCACCCCAAGTTGCATAAACATCTTGAGTGCGTGTTCTCTTATCTTTTCCTCTAATTCTTTCTCCATTTCGGCAGCAAATATAATCAATGTAATCACACGGAAACATTTTAGTTTTATTTTGTTTCCGTATTTTTTATGTTCCCCTTGTACAAAGGAATGGTTATGGCCCTGCGGGCCGATACGCATCTTCGCGGCAAACAGCCGCTTTTTCTTAGGGTAACGGCTTGATTTATACCTGGGAAATAAATTCCTTTGCAGGGTTGTTCATCGGGCCGTAGGCCCCAATAAAAAAGGGAATGAAACGGATCAAGGTAAAGGAGCTGCTCGGCGGCGAAAAGATTGGTGAAGAGGTAACGGCCATGGGCTGGGTGCGCCATTTTCGGAGCAACCGGTTCATTGCGCTGAACGACGGTAGCTGTTTGACCAATATCCAAGCGGTGGTCGACCACGAGCAAACCCATGAATCGATTATAAAGCTGATTTCGGTTGGTGCCGCCGTTCGCGTTACCGGACAGCTTGTCGAGAGCCAAGGTAAAGGCCAAAGTGTGGAGATCCAAGTGCGCGAGATCGAGGTATTGGGCACCGCCGATCCGGAGAAATACCCGTTGCAACCCAAAAAACACAGTCTCGAATTCCTGCGCGAGATCGCCCATCTGCGTCCGCGTACCCAAACCTTTGGAGCCGTTTTCCGCATTCGACATGCCATCGCCTTCGCCATACACAAGTATTTCAACGACCGCGGTTATTACTACATGCACACGCCGGTGATCACGGGTAGCGATGCCGAAGGTGCCGGTGAAATGTTTCAGGTAACCATACTGAATCTCAACGCGGTTCCGAAGAACGAATCGGGCGAGGTGGATTTCAAGCAAGACTTCTTCGAAAAACCAACGAACCTAACGGTTTCGGGACAGCTCGAAGCAGAACTCGGAGCCATGGCCTTAGGTCAGGTATACACGTTTGGTCCTACATTCAGAGCAGAAAACTCGAACACCAGCCGCCACCTTGCGGAATTCTGGATGATCGAACCCGAAGTGGCGTTCAACGACCTTGAGGCCAACATGGACCTGGCTGAGGATTTTCTGAAGTACGTGATCGGATATGTGCTCGAAAACTGCACTGAGGACCTGGAGTTTCTCGAAGCGCGATTGCTCGACGAAGAAAAAACTAAGCCACAAAACGAGTGCTCGGCCCGGAGTCTGACCGACAAATTGCACTTTATTGTATACAACGAATTCAAGCGCGTGACCTACACCGAGGCAATAGACATCCTTCGGAACAGTAAGCCGAATAAGAAAAAGAAATTCAACTACCTCATCGAAGAGTGGGGCACCGATCTTCAGAGCGAGCACGAGCGCTACTTGGTGGAGAAACACTTTGAATGTCCGGTGATCCTATTCGATTATCCGGCCAAGATCAAAGCCTTTTACATGCGCTTGAACGAGGACGGCAAAACGGTTCGGGCCATGGACATTCTGTTCCCGGGCATCGGCGAAATCGTGGGCGGATCTCAGCGTGAAGAGCGCTACGGTGTATTGAAGGAAAAGATCGGCGAATTCAACATTCCGGAAGAGGAACTTTGGTGGTACCTCGAAACCCGGAAATTCGGTACGGCACCACATAGTGGTTTTGGATTGGGCTTCGAAAGACTAGTCCAATTCGTTACCGGAATGGGATATATTCGTGACGTTATTCCATTTCCACGTTTTCCTGGTAGCGCAGAATTCTAAATTTTCTATTTTTGGGTTGGTACGACTTTTGATAGCCGGTTAGTAATCATACCTAAAAATGCTCCAACAACAGCTCCAACAGAAGCTCAGTCAGAAACTATCTCCACAGCAGATCCAGCTGATGAAGATGATCCAGCTGCCTTTGCAAGCCCTGGAGCAACGCATTAAAGAAGAGCTAGAAGACAACCCGGCCCTTGAAGAGGGGATGCTTGAAATGGATTCCGATTCTTCGGACTTTGACGATTACGAGGATCGCGAAGAGAACACCATTGAGGCGGAGGACATCAATGTCGATGACTACTTGAGCGATGACGAAATACCGAGTTATCGCCTCCAGGCAAACAACTACTCGGCCGATGATGAAGAGGCCAGGGCACCTATCACGGCCGGAGCTACGTTTACTCAAGTCTTGCGCGAACAGTTTCAAATGGTCAACATGGATCCGGAGATCGAGGAGATCGCCGAATACTTGGTCGGTGCAGTAGATGACGACGGTTATATCCGGCGTGAACTGATTTCAATTCTAGACGACCTCGCCTTTACGGGAAACATATTCACATCCATAGACAAACTCGAAGAGGCTTTGGAGGTCGTGCAGTCCTTAGACCCTCCAGGTGTGGGGGCACGTGATTTGCAGGAATGCTTAATGATCCAGCTCGACCGCAAAAGGCATACCACGGCCATCGAAAACGCAATATGCATTCTCGACCGCTGCTTCGACGAGTTTACCAAGAAACACTACAGCCGGATTACCAAGAAATTGGAGATCGACGAAGAAGAGCTCAAAGAAGCGATCGAAGAAATAGTGAAGCTTAACCCCAAGCCGGGCACCTCTGCAGCACCCAACACCCGTGGAGCAGAGCAGGTGATCCCCGACTTCACGATAAAGATCGTGGACGGTGAATTGGAGCTCACGCTTAACTCTCGCAATGCGCCTGAGCTAAACGTCAGCCCAAGCTATAGCGATATGCTTCACCACTTCCAAAAGACGAAGGAGAAGGCCAACAAGGAGCAAAAAGAAGCGGTGTTGTTCGTCAAGCAAAAACTCGATTCGGCAAAGTGGTTCATCGATGCTATAAAACAGCGCCAACACACCTTATACATCACCATGAATGCCA
This sequence comes from Flavobacteriales bacterium, assembly GCA_021296215.1. Lineage (NCBI taxonomy): Bacteria > Pseudomonadati > Bacteroidota > Flavobacteriia > Flavobacteriales > Flavobacteriales bacterium. The sequence goes on along the minus strand of JAGWBA010000008.1, from coordinate 68,816 downwards.
TCATGGAAAAACAAAGCGACTACTTTTTAACCGGTGACGAGCGCATGTTGAAGCCGATGATCTTGAAGGATATCGCGGATGAGATCAATATGGACATATCAACGGTCTCCCGTGTTGCGAGCAGCAAGTATGTTCAGACCCCATATGGAACCTTCCTCATTAAAAACTTCTTTAGCGAGGCCATGACCAATGAAGAGGGTGAAGAGGTGAGCACTCGTAAGATCAAGAAGATCTTGGAGGACCTCATCGGGGAAGAAGACAAACGCAAGCCAATCACCGACGAAAAACTGTCCAAGTCGCTCAAGGAAAAAGGCTTTCCGATCGCACGTAGAACGGTGGCAAAATACCGCGAGCAGCTGAACATTCCAGTGGCCCGATTACGCAAGCAACTCTAATGTACTGGGTCGCGCGCTTCTTTGCTTACTTATTACACCCGATGATCATGCCGGCCATCGGAGTTTTACTGATCAACGCTTACTCCCCGATTCAAATTCCCGAGGAGTACTACTACTTATTCGTAGGAATAGTATTTGCCGGCACATACGTATTGCCCGCCTTGTTGGTCGTATTGTTGATGCTGTTCGGAATGGTAGGGTCCGTGGAGCTTCCACGCCGTCAAGACCGCTCGTGGCCACTGCTTTTCTCGGCCATGGCCGTCTACGCTACTGAACGGATTCTCGAACACCTCTATACTCCGGTCGACATCCTTCATTTTCTGCAGGGCATCACACTGTCATTGGCCTTGGGGTTCTTCGTGAATCAATTTCTGAAAGCCAGCGTGCACGTTGCCGGGATGGGAGGGCTCATTGGAGGCGTTTTGGCCATTTCGGTCTTAAGCCAAATCAACCTTTTCTACATTCTAGGGCCACTGATTTTGTTGGCAGGGTTTCTGGCCAGCAGCCGCATCTACTTAAAAGCCCACCAGCCTTCCGAAACGTATATCGGATTTCTGGTGGGCTTTGTACCCGTATTTACGGTAATGATCCTTTTTTAGAAGGCGATCATGGACAAGCCTATGGTCAAGGCCTGACCCGACAGATCGGTACCGTCGGACAATTGGGCCCCATCGAACAAGTCGGTTAAACTAAAAGTAAAGCTAAAAGCACCTTCTCCAAAGCCAACGCGCAATACGGCATCGGCCCGGAAGTTGTTGGTACCTGACAATCCGAAATACTTTACGCTGTAGGTTCCTTCTTTGTAATAACCTACCGTTTGGTAGTTCCAACCGATCCGCACTCCGGCGTGAACTTTAAAATATCCGCCATTCGGATTTTGTTTTCCGCGATAGCGGAACTCAATGGGCACGTAAACACGACGAAAGGTTGTTCGATTACGCGTTGGATCCTCTCCCGTAGCTAAGGTCCTCCAAACGGTTTCGCCAGCTTCAGCAGACCCGGGCGGATTTACACTTCCGTTGAGGTCCGAATTGATCTGGGTCCAGCCCATTCCCACTCCGATTGCGATACTGTTGTTCGACTGCCCAATTGCCACGTCGCGGTATGCCGTAAAGTAGTGCGACCAGCTGAATCGGCCGTCCTGACTAATACCGTCGGAATTTTGAAGTAGTGGCGTTCCAATGTCGTAGATGAACAGCTCACGCCCGAACTGCTCCTGTGTACTAGCGGCTCATCCGCCCGCTAGGGCCATAATCAGTAAAAGTTTTTTTCATACTCCTTAAATAAAAAAACCGGAAATAATTCCGGGGCTTATAAATTTCAATTGTGATCGAGGGTCAAACCACTCCCTGATCGATCATGGCGTCGGCCACTTTTACGAATCCGGCGATGTTGGCTCCTTTCACGTAATCAACATATCCTCCGTCCTCTTTTCCGTATTTCACACAAGCGCGATGGATGTCCTTCATGATGTTTTGAAGGCGAGCATCGACCTCTTCACGCGTCCAGCTCAGGCGAAGTGAGTTCTGGCTCATTTCGAGACCACTCGTCGCTACCCCACCGGCATTGCTCGCCTTTCCTGGCGCGAACAAGATCTTGTTCTTGTGGAACACCTCAATAGCTTCGGGCGTAGACGGCATATTAGCTCCTTCCGACACGCAGATCACTCCGTTGTCTACGAGCATTCGAGCCTCTTCACCATTCAACTCGTTTTGAGTTGCACAAGGCAACGCGATATCGCACTTGATACCCCACGGGTGATTTCCCTCGTGGTATTCGGCATTTGGATACTTCTCAACGTACTCGCTGATGCGCCCTCTGCGGATGTTTTTCAAGTCCATGATGAAGGCCAACTTTTCTTCGTCAATGCCTTCACTGTCGTATATGTAACCACCCGAATCACTCATCGTTACCACTTTCGCACCCAATTGGGTTGCTTTCTCGCAAGCGTACTGCGCAACGTTACCCGATCCTGAAATGGTGACTACCTTATCGCGGATTATCTCGTCCTTCGTCTCGAGCATCTGCTCGGCGAAGTACACGTTCCCATAACCGGTAGCCTCCGGTCTGATCAAGCTTCCTCCCCAGTTAAAGCCCTTTCCGGTCAATACACCGGTGAACTCATTGCGGAGACGCTTATACTGACCAAACAAATATCCGATCTCACGTCCACCAACACCGATATCTCCTGCCGGCACATCCGTGTTCGGCCCAATATGACGAGCTAATTCCGTCATGAAGCTCTGGCAAAAGCGCATAACTTCATTGTCTGACTTTCCTTTAGGATCAAAATCAGAACCTCCCTTTCCTCCGCCCATGGGCAAAGTGGTCAACGAGTTCTTGAAAACTTGCTCGAAGGCGAGGAATTTCAAAATACTGAGGTTCACCGATGGATGGAAGCGCAAGCCCCCTTTGTACGGTCCGATGGCCGAATTCATCTCAATCCGAAATCCGCGATTCACCTGTACTTTTCCCTCATCGTCGATCCATGGCACACGGAACATGAGCACGCGTTCGGGCTCAGCGATCCGATCGAGGATCTTATGCACCTCATACTTTGGATTCTTTTCAATAAACGGGATCACCGTTTCGGCCACTTCCTGCACTGCTTGCAGAAATTCCGGTTCATTCGGGTTCTTCGCAGTTACCCGATCCATGAACTCCTTTTGTGTAGCGTTCATACTGAGTAGTGTGTAGTTACTGAGGCAAAAGTAGGAGAAATTATTGACCTCCCATTTTATTTTTTCGCCCTGCGGGCGGATGTCCCGCAGTGCCATTCTTAGGCCCCTACATCACCGACCTTTCGGCCATGGACGACCAAGAACTCATTTGCCGGATTGCCATTGCCGACGTCGAAGGTATCGGACCGGTAACTTTACGTAAGCTCATTTCCCTTGCCGGATCCGCCCGTGGCCTGCTCGATCCGGGCCCCGAAATCTACATGAAAGCTACGGAACCTCAAAGAAATTGGCTCAGAGAGATCAACGCGATCGAACCAAAGCGTTTCAAATGGGCACAAACCATGGTAAACGAACTAAAGCGAACCTCTTTCGACACCTTGACTTTCGAGGACCCACGATTTCCATTTAGACTACGCCATTGCCACGATGCGCCACCCTGGATCTTCGTGAAAGGGAAATTAAGTCCGGTAAAGCACGTCGTTTCCATAGTTGGCTCCAGGCAGGCCAGCGAATACGGCAGGCGTTTCGTTCGCGACCTGGTAAAACACCTTTCGGCATTCGACGTGGCCATTGTGTCGGGTCTTGCGGTCGGAATAGATGTCGAGGCGCACCGGGCCGCCATAAAATACGCACTTCCCACTTGGGCGGTTCTGGCCCACGGGTTCGATAAAATGTATCCATTCTCTAATCGACATGTCGCTCGTGACATTCTGGATCAAGGAGCATGGATCACGGAATTCCTGCCGCGTACCCGACCAGAAAAAGAGAACTTTCCAAAGCGCAACAGAATCATCGCGGGCCTCTGTGATGTGTGCGTCGTTGTTGAAGCCGCTCGGAAAGGTGGAGCACTGATCACCGCAAAACTGTCCAATGAATACGGTCGTGATGTCATGGCCCTTCCTGGAAGAGTCACGGATGAGTTCTCTGCCGGATGCAACTCCCTTATTAGAAATCACCAGGCTCACCTCATCGAACATCCCAATAACTTGACCGAGCTCCTCGGCTGGAAACGCATTCACGATCAACCTCAGCTCCAGCTCCCTATTGAACTTTCCGAGTTTCAACATAGCATTTTAAAACTCATCGGATCTGAAGAAAGCTGCTCCATCGAATCGCTGTGTAAGCAACTCAATTGCGAACTACCGAAGGCCCTTCCCGTGCTGCTTCAGCTTGAAATGGAAGGACTAATTGTCAATACGGGTGCCCATCACTACATCCGTGCTGGATAAATGGCATTTCGTACCTTTCAGTCATGACAAGATTTCTCGCCCTGCTCCTCCTCATCCCCTCTTGGGCATTCTCACAAACCATTTCCGGATCCGTTATTGATATTTCTACTGGTGAACCACTCGCTGGTGCTCACGTTCGAATACCGGATTTCGAGTTTGGCACGGTGACCAACGAAAATGGTCGCTTTACCTTGGACGTTGCTTCGGGTGTTTACAACCTTGACATCACTTTTGTGGGCTACGAGCCCATGATCATTGAAGGTGTAAAAGTGGGAAATGCTGCTGTAGAACTTAAAATTGAACTCATCCCTCAGAATGAGTTCTTATCGGCCGTGACCGTGACCGCCGGTAAATTCGATCAGCGTCTCGATGAAGTCACCGTGTCTATGGATATCGTTACACCTCGTCTTATCCAACAAAAGAACACCTATGAAGTGCAAAAGGTCCTCGAACAATCTTCCGGAATAAGCATCATAGAAGACCAAGCCAACATTCGAGGAGGTAGCGGTTGGAGCTATGGAGCCGGTACGCGGGTCCAAGTACTCATAGATTATTTACCCGTGATCGATGGGGGTTCCGGTCAAGTGCAATGGAAGTCTGTCCCGACAGAACTTGTCGAGCAAATCGAAGTCATCAAAGGAGCAAGCAGTGCATTGTACGGTTCTTCAGCTTTAAATGGAGTCATCAACGTACGCACTAAAGCACCGAGCGATACACTTATAACGGAGCTAACGCTCTTTGCAGGCGCATATGGTATTCCTGCGCGGGAAGAGCTCAAATGGTGGAGCGGCACGCAAACCGTTTCCGGCCTTAACTGGAGAACGAGTTGGTCGTCCGGAACGAACGGGTTCGTTCTCGGTGGCCACGCGCTGCGCGACAATGGATTTGAATACGATGTCGAAGATCACCGGATAAGGATCGAAGGCTCTTGGGTCCACAACAATGTTGAATCTCCATGGGAATACGGAGTCAGCACGAACATCAACTACCGCAAGAGCGGAGATGCCTTGATCTGGAATTCCGAAGATGAAGGGTATATCCCCCTCGATAGTTCCCGAACGATAACCGAAGCTAATTTCATCTATATCGATCCGTTCTTTTCGTGGAAAAAGAACCGTTGGTCCCATCAATTCAAGGGGCGCTTCATGTCTAATTTGAATACTTCGCGCTCAGAAACGAATATCTACGACAACTCGTTCTACACCAACTACACGGAGTTTCAGAGTCAGTACTATTTAAGTGAGAATATCGCCCTTACGGGCGGATTGGTAAATATGTGGTCCTATAGCGACGCCGCACTCTTTCAGGGCCAACACTCGAGCTACAATTTGGCAGGATACCTTCAGGTCGATAAGAAATTTGGGCGTTTGAAATTCTCTTTAGGAAGTCGTTACGAGCATTTCAGATTAGATGAAGCCAGTTATTCAAAACCCGTTGTACGGAGCGGAATAAACTACGCCATAACGAAGGCTACGAGCATTCGGGCCAGCTTTGGGCAAGGGTACCGTTTTCCGACCATTGCCGAAAAGTACACGCGTACGAGTGTAGGAGCCATTTGGATATATCCAAATGAAAACCTTCAGCCCGAAAGCGGCTGGAGTGCAGAAATTGGAGTGAAACAGGGACTTCGTATAGGACGTCTAAAAGGCTTTGTCGATATAGCGGGTTTCTGGATGCAATACAACGACATGATGGAGTTCACCTTCGGTCGATGGGAAGAATCGACCGACATCAACAGGCTATTCGGCCTGGGATTCCGAAGCATCAATATCGGAACCACTGACATTCGCGGGATTGAGCTAAGCACAGCTCTGCAATACGATTTCGGAAAAAACAAGATTCAAGTCATGGGAGGGTACACGTTTATGAACCCCCAAATAGCTGATCCAAATGAAGTCTTTGCTACAGCCTATTCCCTAGAACCCATATGGCCCGATTCTTTGACTTACGCCAATACCAGCAGCGACCCAAGTGGGATACTAAAATATCGCTACCAACACCTTTTCAAACTCGACATTCAGTTTGATCATGAACCCTGGATGATCGGAGCCTCGACACGTATGAACGACTTCATGGCAAACATCGATCTGATCTTCGTTTCCGACCTCTTTGCAACTCAAGTACCGGGCATTCCCGAAAGTCGAGCTCGACTAAACACAGGCGATTTGATCTGGGATTTCAGGATCGGTTACACCATAAATGAGAATATTCAAATCCGAGCACTCGTCGAAAACGCCTTCAATCGAGAGGTCCTCATTCGCCCCGCAAAGATTGGCGCCCCAATACAATACACACTTCAGCTACAGCTTCGGTTCTGAGATTGAAATAGAATTGATAGACTGTAAAACCTAATCACTCTCTCTTGCTTCGAATCTCATTCGATCTCAGAGGATGACGTTCATTACGTAACCCTTTCCACATCAGAGAGCACAATACGGGGTCTCAACGTCTTCATCGGAGCATTTTTTCGGCTAGCTTCTTGTAAATCACACAGTTCTTTTGTATTTAGCACATATCGGATTGCTACAACTCTTCCGATCTCCTTTGTACTAACCTTTATTACCTTGTCATGAAACATCTACTCTTGATGGGATTCCTATACCTAGTGGTCATAGGCCCCGCCCACGGACAAGACACTTTGTCCGCAGAAAGCAAAATCGAAAAGGTCACACTATTCTTCTCAGGCGCCGAAGTTCAACGTGAGGTCACAGTTTCCGTTAACTCTAAAAAGATCTTGGTTAGATTCGATGATTTACCACTAGACATTCGCTCAAATAGTGTTCAGGTAAACATTGATGGAAACGCCAAAATTATTGGGGTTAAACGCGAAAGACAAGAATTCCTTGGGGCTAGTAAATCTCAGGAAGAAAAGTCGCTCGAGGCAATCATTGATGAAATTGAGGAAGTAGGTTACGCTCATTCAATCCGATTAAAAGCACTTGATCAAGAATGGCACATTTTGAATAAGAACAACGACTTCACTAGAAGAGACGGCTCCTCCGACTTAACTGAGGTACAACAAGCGGCCGAATTTTATAGTCAAAAGATTGAATCCATTTTGACTGAGAAGCGAAAGATTCGAAATGAGATGGAAAGTCTCACCGACTCAATAGAAGTCATTAATAAAAGAATCCAGAGGCTTCAGACAAAGCGATTCAAGCCTCAATCAATTGTCAGTGTTAGTCTTGAACCTGAAGGTCCGAATACTGAAGTAACAGTACGACTGAGCTATTTCGTGGATCACGCGGGCTGGACTCCAAAGTATGATTTTCGGGTTTTGAATACGAATGAACCTTTGACGATAGTGTATCTCGCAAATGTTTTTCAAAGCACAGGAGAGAACTGGTCAGAAGTTCAAATGACTTTGATTCCAGATGTTCCTCGAAAAAACAATACTCGACCAATACTCAAGAGATGGTATTCCGGAGAACGTATCCCTCAATACGAGCTTGAAGAAAAGTCCTTTGAAGGTAGTTCGTGGATAGAAGGAACTGTCGTAGATGCCAGCATTGGCGAGCCAGTTGCATATGCCGCTATCTCAATATACGCGGGTGGGGAATTGATCCATGGAACTACTACAAACTATATGGGAAAATACATGATCAAGCCAATTCCTGAAGGTCGTTATTCCGTTAAATGCAGTTTTATCGGTTACGAGGAAACGTCTTATAGTAACGTTAATTTGAAACCATTGAATGGAAAGAAGGTGAACTTTACGCTATATGAGAATAAAGGAACCTTAGTTTCGGTTGATGTGATTGGGTATACCACCCCCTTGATTGATCCTGACAAGCAGGGAAGGACTTCTAAAGGTGAAGAAATACAGAATCTCCCACAACGTGATGTTGCCTCCCTTGCTAGCACTGCGGCTGGCGTGTATCAAGTAGATAACGGAAGTGGCATTAACGTTAGAGGCAGCAGGTCTGATGCCACGGAAGTTTATGTCGAAGGCATTAAAGCGGCCCCATTGAAGAATACGAGTCTTTTATCCAACACCGATGTAGATCGCTTAACAGGAGTGTCATATAAAATAAACGTGCCTTATACAGTGCCATCAGATGGACGTGACTATGAAGTTCGACTGAAACAGGTTGAAATTGGTGTCGACTATAAATACTACAGTGCACCAATTGCCGACCCTGGGGTTTTCCTGGTAGCCGGGATACCAGAATGGACCAGGTTAGACTTATCCGAAGGATCTGCGAGCTTGTATTGTCAAGGCACATTCAGGGGTGAAACATGGATCGACCCTCAGAGTACAAAAGACACTTTGGAACTCGGCCTTGGGAGAGACCCTTCTATTGTCGTTACAAGAGAATTGAATACGAAACTGTATAGTAAAAAAATCCTCTCTAAATCGCAGACTGAATCAGTTTTCTGGGATCTTTCCATCAGGAACACCAAAAGCGAAGCGATATCTATCACAATTGTCGATCAGATACCCGTTGAAACGGCTCAGTGGACCAATGTCGAAATACTAAATATTGATGGGGGTAAGCTTGAAGATAAAACTGGATTTGTAACCTGGGAACTCATAGTTCCGGGCGGCTCATTGGAAAAACGCCAGCTGGGATTCGAGCAACGGACCAATTTCTGAATTTGGCGTGAAGATGGGTGACTCAAAATAGGAACGTTGAAAGCATTCGCCTTTTATTGTAAATGCTATGATTTTCGTCAACCCAACTTGATATGATCGCATAGCTAATCAATAATTCAAGAGTTGCTTTCAAAATGCCGATTCATTAAGACCAGAGCGGAGCACGGACAACCTCATTGTTCGTCTCCGCTTCTTTTTTATCAATCGGGGAATACACTAAAATGGGACGCGATTCTAATTAAGCTACGCACGACGGTTAAAGCTGAGTCACAGCTTATCCTCTCCATTTAAAAAGTCTTCTTAATCATTACTGTTCGGTGGGGAGAATGCAAGACTGAGACCTCTCTCCATGTTACCATCCAAACTCTTTCTCAAAAGCTCACCTCCACGCGAAAGGTCATTAAAGACTCCCTTATCAAAGGCTTCCCACAGAGGCATTTTCACCTCTCCATCCACGGTGATCAGCCCAAAGTGGTTTTCACTCCCCCCTGGATTCTTTCCGTCTTTCCAAGGCTCGTCAAAAGCTTCAAAATAAAAACAGGCCATTCCTCTAGATTGTGAAAACGCCCGAATCTTTTGATAAAACAGCATTTCTTTGAATTCATCCGCAGCACCTGACCCTTCCGCTCCATAGAGGTGATTATCACTGGACGCCCAGCCTGTTTCCCCAATATGAATAGGCTTATCTACCCCTATACTCCGCATGTAGGCGTGAACGGAGTCAATCTGGTTCGATACTCGCTTAACACTTCTTTCAATAGCCGAGCGAACCTGTCGCTCTTTGGTCCAGGATTCCTCTTCTTTCGGCAACCACCACCAATTCGGATTGTAGTGCGTATCGTGAAAGGGGTAGGAGTGGACGCTCAAATAGTCAACTGCTCTAATCAAGGAGTCCAATGCCGGCAAGTGATAAGAATCATCTCCGCCACCCCAGGAAGCGAAATTGTCTGAAGTCGTGATCCACAAGTCAGTGGGGATCTCCCCGCTCGACTTTAGATTTTGAAGCCTTATAACTTCTTTCAGGATTATTCTTGGATGAACATAGTAGCTTTCAGCCCAATGCACCATGGATTCGTTACCAACAGCAATGACTTTTACAATGTCCGGATATTGATTGGCCAACTTTATGACCTGTATAATTTCAGCCTCATTTTCATATTTATCGGGCTTATCGTGAACCGGATGAGCAGTCCATGCATTTTCGCATTGCATCCATGCACCTAGCATAACATACATTTCGAAATCGGGGTCAGCCATCTTCATTTCACGAATGGCTGCTAAAAGTCTTGGAGTATGGCCGTACAACCGAGCATGATATGTCCTTACTATGCGGACCCCCATTGCATCCAAGATACGTAGGTCTTCCTTGATCTCGTCGACATTAGGTGCCACGGAACGATCATGGTTTCGATAGCCCCCGTAAGCGATGGCCGTGTATTCCTGCTTACCCAAGATATACTTAGCCGACTTGCTTTTTTCGGTTGAACAACCAATAATAAATAGCAATGCTACAAGACCTAAACCAACGAGTCTTCTCATGTAAAAATCCAATTTGGTTGAAATCAATTCCAAAAGCTAGCCTGCGCTATCACTTAAAACGGATAACTCAAAATAAGCTCTCTAAAATTGTGCCTCCTGCACCAAAGTGCTGCGCACTGCTCTTCATCGAGCGAAAGATCTGTCAGCACAACACTTTCATTCTGCCATGATATAAGTTCTAATCTGGCCTCCTCGGCTTTCCGGTAACGAACGAGGACTCCGTTATATGTAAAGGCCATTTCGCCCGAGGCTAGATCGACCTTTCGCCCAACACCCTCGTGGTCATAGTACTCGAAGGATACCCCGGCATCCAGGAGCTCCTTGCGGTCAAAAAAGAAAGGGTCGAACTGGATTTTTCCGTTCGTAATGTGAACGCCCAACTCAGCCCAACGATTTAATATATCTTCCTTCACCTGCCCCGTCATACCCGGCTGTTGAACTCCTTGTCCCCATGGAGTATGTGAATAAGGATCGAATGGAAAGGCACCGTACAGCTCAGGTCCTTTATTCAAACCAATTCCCGCTCTAATGGTGTAGTAGTGATCAATTAGCTTACCTATGATCACGCGATCTGCCCCATCGTTATGAGCTGCAACTAGAGTCTCGTTAGTGGCTAACAAAAGCTTAGAAACCATATGCCAATAAATTGACCCCAATCCTTCATAAGCGTAGAAGGTTCCCGATCTACCGGTGAATGATTGATGGTCAAATATCCGTTCAAATTCGACCAAAATAGAAGCTGCCTCATCCTCTACTTCACCTTCTAGAGAACTTTGCTCTAGACCCTTTAAAGCCCTCGTCAAATCACCTGCATTGGATATTTCCTTCGCAAAGTGATAGTTCCCGCTTTTGTCGCGGTCTATTATACCATTATCCTCGTTTTCTACAAGCTCTTGTATCAGCCGCGAATTCTCCGCGAATTGTAAGGCGATATTGTTCTTCCCCGAAAAGGTGGTCAGTTGTCGATTCGGATAAAGAAGGTAGCTGTATTGATCTTCTCGGAACAACGGGCTCCTTTCTAAAGCGTTTAGCAAGCTCAAGCTCTTTTCGGGATTTAGATATCCAGAACTCAATACGGCCACTTGACCTTCCAGCATTTCATAGAGGTAGCGAATTGCAACCTTACCTTTTCCAACTTGCAGCAGATTATACGCGTGATAAAGACCGTCCTCACGTAGATTGTTTTCAATGGTCTCGTCGAGATATTCTAAACTCAGGTCGAGGAATGATGAAAGCATGCTAGAGGAAATTCGAACATTCGAACCCAAATCATGGCCGTAAGCCTTTATTCGATAGTGCTCACCGGCCTGACCTAAATCACAGACAAATTTAAATCTCGATTCCGCATCGAAGCCCTTCCTTAATATTGGTTTGAACTTCTCTAATCCGCTATTTATGGCCACCAGAAGTTCGTTAACCGCCTCATTAACTTCGAGATCGACATCACGCCATTGTTCATTCAAGAATGCCAGGTTTCTGCGTAGGTAATAGAGCGTTACCATACTCACACCGTTTCCGACCAGTGCATTGTTTGCGTCATTCCACTCTGGTCGTTGAGTATTCATCCATATACCTCCATCCGGAACCAAGTTGTATAGCTTGGTGAGGGCCGTAAGCAACAGTTTTTCACCTAAAGTTGCTTTCAATAGTTGATTATCCTTCCAAATCATACGTGCATCGCTGCCCAAGTGCCCAACCTCGGACCGAATTGAGGCGTCCAACTTATGATCGAAATCGATGGTGTCTTTTGGGTTTTCGAGGATTGACTGGAAAGAGCGTATCCTATATGGAACATTTGCATAAGTGTATAATCGACGATTCCACTCGGTCGTCATCGACTGTGGCTCGTGTTTTTGCCAATGCTCCAAAAGCTTTTGTAGATAAATGATTTGGTGATCTCCCCAATAACCAATGTAGGCCCAAGGATCCTCCTCCTCTATGACCTCCCAATCTATTCCTGACTTTGAAATGCGGTATGGATTATAGGCATCGACCGTCGAAGCATTCAAGAACTTGGAGATCATCCCTTGAATGAATCGGGGGTACGTATATGCGAGGGCTTCCCAGTTCTGAAATATGTCCCTCCAGTTTCCTTCGTATGATAGGTTCCGTTTCCCATTTCTCCCCTTGGTGTGAATATTGAAAATGTTCCACGGACGACTAGGGTCTCCATGTCTTCGACTAAATGACAACGGCAAATACTCCAAGGCAATACGTTCAAGGTCAGGATCATTCTGCCTCTTCACGGTAGAAAGTAGGTCGTCATAATGCAGTTCCTCCGGCCATGTTCGGACAAAGTCATCCCACTTCATTGCCGTACGCATACTTACCTGGTTAAGGTATTGCTGAAAATCGTCTCGATCAACCATGTAAGCGGATTCGAACAATCCTCCGCGCACCAAATTGAAAAGCAAATTTCCATAATGCCGAGTAGTAACCGTTTCGAGCTTTGAGCATTGTAGCCCATCACCTTTTGCAACTATTGCCCTCAGCTGAGATTGGTCATTATCCCGTTCTACAATGATCTCTTGTTTAAGCCGCTCCTTTGAATGTTGGCTTACAAAGGATTGTAAATCCATTACCTCAGCTGTAGACTGATTTAACTCCGCAACCACGAACCAGTCGATAGATTCACCTTGAGACAAGGAAATTTCAGCTTGAATGAAATAGGCTCCCTTAAAACCCTTATTCTCTTCCTCATTCTTAAGGTCTCGCCCTTTTCTGAAGTCGTTTAATTGTCGGCTCGAAAGCAGATACTTCCGGGCCTCTAAACCAACCGACCAAACCGTGTTTGCTATCAAGGCCTCACTTGGCTCTGCGCGATCGATTATTCGAGCACTCAGAGCAAAAACGGCCAAACCCTTTGGCAACAATTCACTTTTCTTGTAGGCGTCAACCAAAGTGCTTCTACTGTTTTGAAGACCGCTGCTTAGTCCTGCAGGAAGAATGTTCTGAACACCATCAAGTAAAACGATCGACCGCCTATCGTCACTGAGGTTTTCAATCCATGCTTGACGAAGTATCCCGAAGCGATCCGAAAAAGACCACTCGTAAGCAAATCGCATCTTCAAATCGTGATTGACCTCCTCAAAGCGCAATCGGTTACCATGAGTATTCTTGTACAAGTTCGACTCTATCTTGTAGAGGCCTTTGCAAAAATCTGAGAATGGCTCCCATAGAAAGGTCTTGTCCCCTTCATTAACTTGAACTAATGTTTTTGAACCAGTATGCTCCGCGCCTTCGATAATTTTATCGTCAGTGTAATAAGGAAAGAGTGAAGATTCGGCGTTCACCCTACCTGCGGTTATTCCTCCATTACTCGAAACGAATAACCAATGATCCGATGGGCTGACCAAGGACATGAAGAAAGAATCCATTTCCCGATAGTTAGCGATCTTGTAAAATCTCTCGTTATCAAGAGATATAAACGACCCTTCTACGGCATTGGAACTAAATTGGAAAGCCTGTTTACCGAGGTAAATAGCCTTGCTCATATTCTAAGTTTATTTATTCACGACTAATGTTTGAAGCGAGGAGGAAGGCAAGGTAAAACTCAGGTCGTTATTCGCAAAGCTTACATTCAGGTTATAATTTTCAGGTAAGGTATTAAGCAAAACGGCAACGATCTTCTCGTCCGGCCTCTTAACTGTTAAGGCCATTATTCCATCCGGTAGATCGGAATGAGCAATTCGCACTGATCCCCTCGGAATGAAAGAGCTAAAATGTCGCATGACATCGTATAAGGGCGTGTAATAAATCTCTTGCTTGACAGTATCGGCAAGCACCGGTGCGATACACCAATTCTCAACGTGATTCGGTCCTCCTTGAGGGTTGAGAAGCATATTCCAGTCGACCCATGCCTCCACCCAAGAATTCATGGATCCAATTATATCGCGAGCGTACCTGAAAACCGGAACATACTTCGGATGCAAATACTTGTGTTCCGGCCTGGCCCAATCATACCCCCAATCAGTAGCTTCCTTTTTCCAGTACCAAACATCATCATTCCAATGGGGCACTTCGGCATCCACACACGCTTCCGTTTGAATGATTCCTTTATTAGGAGCCAATTCATGAGCGTGATTTAAGCTTGCGGGAAACCAATCGTATGTCGAAGTGTACCAATGCACTGCCGTACCGTATATGAATGGCGATAAAGCAGTATCCCTCAGTAGGACTTCCGACCATTCTTCCAATTCCTCGCCTCTATTCTGATCGTATATTAAAATCGAAGCATCAATTTCGTTTTGCTCGAATCTAGGGCCTAAATGACCTTTAATGAATTCAGCCATCTCAAATGGGCTGTAGTGCATACTTTCCCAATTCCCGTCATTACCAAGTGGTTCATTTTCGACCGTGTATCCCCAGAGCTCGATGCCTTCATGCGCCATCGCTCTATGGTATTTAACGAAGTACTGAGCCCAAGCGTCGTAAAACTCGGGTTTGAGCTTCCCGCCGAACCAAGTATTGTTATCCTTCATAAAAGGTGGAGCGGACCAAGGAGAGGCAATGATTTGAAGTTCGCTTTCAAATTCGAGAGCCGCCTTTATCATAGGGATAATGTCGTCTTTGTCCGGCCCAAGATCAAAACTAGCCAAGCTAGAATCTGCACCGTCTAAATAGTCGTAGGACCCTAAAGAGAAATCGCATGAATTTATGTGCGTTCGTGCCATATTATAGGCCGCTCCTGAATCTGAGAAGTAGGCGTTGATCAACTCCCTCTGTAGATTTGGGTTCAATCGCGTCCATAAATGAGCCGAGGATTCAGTGAAAGCTCCTCCAAAGCCTCTGATTATCTGAAAACTTGAATCCGGATATATTTCCCAGATGTTAGAGCCTCCCGAGGATTCTTGAATGGGCACTTCGATCATCCTTTCTCCGGCAGCGCTACTCCGATACAACTCAAATGACACGTCTTCGGACTCGCAAGAGGCCAGTACAAAAGCCAATATGCCCCAGATCCCAATATTCTTCATTTTATTCAACTCTTTGATAGACCCGTACATAGTCCAATATGAACTGATGAGAGTCCCATGAGGTATCTATTCCTTTTGCACCTCCCCAGCCCCCGCCAACAGCTAGGTTTATTATAATATTCTGCGGCTTATCAAACGGCCATTCCAATTCGTTGGCATTTTTATCGTAAGTAAAATAGTACTCGCCGTCAAGATAGGCGTCGATTCGATCCGGATGCCATTCAATGGTGTAAGTATGGAACGCCTGAAACATGCTGTCCACTTCAATTTCAGAGCCGATCTGATTCCCTTGTTTGAAGTAATAAGCGCGTGTATGACAGGTCGCATGATTCAACCCTTTCCCCGTTGTGTCATTAATCTCATACCCGACACATTCAAGGACATCAATTTCCCCACAATAAGGCCAAGAGATTTCATCTCGATATGCTTCGCCAAGTAACCAGCCAGCCGCCCAGGTTCCTTCTCCAGGTGGCGCTTTTGCTCTGAACTCGACCTTCCCGTATTGAAAAGCAACCTTCCCTTGTGTCGTTAATCTCGCCGAAGTCCAAGGCTGCCCCATGTCGTTTTGATGGGCTTCGATGACAAGAACGCCATCCTCCTGGCGTGCGTTTTGTATGCGGTCAGCCGTATAGTACTGAGGTTCATTATTCCCCCAACCCCAGTTTCCAATATTGTAGGACCATTTACTTGTATCCGGGAGGCCATCACCATCAAACTCATCGCTCCACACGAGTTTCCATTTTTCACCTTCCATACTCTGAGTAAGAATTGAAGGGCTATCCATTCGTTCTTGAATAAGTTCGAATCCTATGGATCTCAATTGAACATCTCCTCCTTCAATATGCAATCGAACCTGATGTGCGCCGGTATCTAAGGGACAGCCATCAACAAGCACAGGGATGTCCCATTGCCCGGGTTTTATACTACCGGTAATGTTATATGACCGGCCATCAATATTGTAGATATAATCTTCTAACCAGAAACGAGAGCTATCCGTTCCAGACACATCAAATGAAATACGATAACGACCCGATACGGGAACGGTAAACTCAAATTCTAGGTCTTCCCCTGCGTTTAAACTGATAACCGAGTCTCCCAATTCATTTCGTATGTCTGAGGCGCCTAAGCTCCAAGCCTTCACATTATCGTCTACCTCTATTGATACTTCTTTCGAAGTAGGTGATTGACAAGCCGTAAGGATCGTCAAACCGACCCATAATAATACCCTATCCCTTCTCATGATTTTACCAGCTTCTTCTCAAGCTCTTCCAAAGACACGCCTTTGGTCTCCGGGATAACTCGAACTATGAATATTAATCCGGCCAAAGCGAAAAGGCCATAAATAAAAAAGGTCATAGAGCTTCCTAGAACTTCAAGCTCCCATGGGAATATCCACTGAACCAAGAAACTTACAGCCGAATTGATCAGGCCAACGAAGGAAATGGCTATTCCTCGAATTTTATTTGGGAATAGCTCTGAGAATAACACCCACATTACCGGTCCTATAGAGATCGCGAATGAGGCTACGAAGGCCAATATCGCTGCAAGTATTAGAATTGTATTCAAGTTAATACTCGCCTTAAGGAGAGCCGGTTTTTGCTCTGTAAAAAACGATGCTCCGTTTTCTAGAGCTTCAACTGCACTTTGAAAGCTTGCCTCAGAATTGAAGATCTGCCCTTCCAAATCATATAGTGCGGGCAGAGCTTCTTCAAAGATGGCTAAGTCAGATGAATCCAGGCTATATGTTGCGGAGCTGAAACCGTATGCTAGAACGAACATCGAAAGTACGATTCCGGCAACCCCAAAAGTCAACAGGGGTTTCCGGCCAAGTCTATCTATGAAAAGTATGGCTAGAATGGTAAAGAGTAAGTTTACCAACCCTACCAGAATAGCCTGCATGAAAGATGTGTCTGTACCCAATCCGCTTTGCTCAAAAATCATAGGAGCATAGAAGAAGACCGAGTTTATTCCCGTGATCTGCTGAAGGATCGCAACAACAATTCCTATGGTGATCACAAGACGCATAGCCGGTTTAAAGAGGTCCTTGAAGCTCCCTTCAGATTTATCCACATCTTCGGAAATTGCCTTGGTAATGCGGTCAATTTCATTTCGCGCTTTTTCTGGCTCATTGAATCGCGCTAAAACAGCCTCCGCCTCACTGATATTCTCATGCATCAAGCACCAACGCGGACTTCTGGGAACAAAGAATAATCCCAAATAGTAAAGAACTGCAGGAATCGTTTCTAAGCCCAGCATCCATCGCCACTGGTGTTGATCGATCCCCAAACTCTTTGCCCAGGAGTAATCGGTTTGAGCATATTGAAGTATGGCATAGTTGGTAAAGAAGGCCAGAGAAATTCCAATGACAATGTTGAGCTGATTAAAGGACACTAATCGACCTCGCAATTCTTTTGGTGAGATCTCGGCTATATACATTGGTGCCAATATTAAGGAAGCGCCTACTCCAAAACCACCGATCATTCGAGCAATGACAAGAAGTAGGAAGGTTGGAGCCAAAGCCGAACCTATCGCCGAGATTGCGTATAGTATTGCTGCCCACCTCAATACAGTTCTTCTACCATGCTTATCGCTAATAGGTCCTGCGATCATCATAGCCAACGTTGAGGTCAAAGTCAATGAAGCTACCGACCACCCAAGCTCGAGCTTTGTGAGTTCGAACTCGGGTTCAATGAACTTCACAACCCCGGAAATGACCGAGGCATCAAATCCCATCAAAAGCCCCCCGAGGGCTACGATAAGGGCGATGGACATAATTGCTCTATTCTTCATAATCAAGAGTTAAGAAAAGTACCACCATAGTGCGAATACCAGGATGACTACTAGTACAGTGTGAATAATGTGGGATAGCGATTTGCTTTGTTTGGATGTTGTAGAAATAGGGCCTATTCTATCTTCTTCAGGAAAAGTACGATAGCTAACAAGAACCAGTACTGCGCTCGAGATCAAGAAGAGCAATAGAGCGAAAAGCAAAAAATTGATCTCAACGAACCATTGAACCAATCCTGACCAATTTTTTTTGCTCAACTCCAAAATTAAGCGCAACGCTCCTAGCACCGCTCCAGTCAACAGGGCATACTTTGCCCCCCTGGCATTCAACCTCTTCCAGAAAACACCAAGCAAGAAGACCGATGCAATGGGCGGAGAAATATAGGACTGCAAGCTTTGAAGTTTTTGAAACAAGCCTCCTTCCAGTAGCTGTAAAACCGGGATCCACGCTATACCTAAAATTACTAGTCCGGCCGTAGACCATCGACCTACGGCAACCAAACGCCTCTCTGTTGCCTCGGGAAAACGACGCTGGTATACATCCAGTGTGATCAGAGTAGAGCAAGAATTGAAAACCGAACTCAACGAACTCATAAGGGCTGCTAATAATCCTGCAACCACAAGTCCGCGGAGACCGGTCGGCAAAAGCTGCATGGTTAAAAGCGGTAGTGCAGCATCGTAAACCGGCTTACCGTCCTCTATGGGAAATTGAATGATAGCATTCGGACCAATAGATAATTGATACGCGATTACACCTGGAACTACGAATAAAAACAAGGGTAGAACTTTTAAATAGGCAGCAAATATGCTTCCCTTTCGGGCGTGATCAAGATTACGGGCCGCGAGGACGCGCTGTACAATAAACTGATCCGTACACCAATACCAAATACCCAGAATAGGAGCTCCAAAAATGATTCCAGTCCAAGGAAAATCGGGGTGATCCATTGATCGCCATAAGTTCAGATACCCCGGTTCTGCTGTTGACACCAGGTTTTCCCAACCCCCTAGCTTGTCCAACCCAATGAATGTGATCGCAATAGAGCTACCCAAAAGAATGAACATCTGAACCATGTCGGTATATACCACCGCTTTTAATCCGCCAAAAAGCGTGTATATCCCCGTGGCTATAACCACGATGATCGCCCCGAACCAAAAATCAATATCCAACAAGGCCTTGAATATTATACCGCCTGCCATAATGGTCAACGCGATCTTGGTCAGAACGTAGCCGATTATCGAAATCCAGGTGAGATAAGACCGAGCCCAAGAGTTATACCGCTTCTCCAAAAATTGGGGCATTGTGAAGATCCCTGTACGGAGATAAATAGGAACAAACACCCAAGCAAGTATCAGGAGCATAAAAGAAGCGAGCAGTTCAAACTGGGCCACGGGAAAATCACCAGAAGCCCCCGCGCCTGCTAATCCTACCAAATGCTCGGACCCAATGTTCGAAGCAAAAAGCGATGCGCCTACGATGAACCAGGATAAATCGCGACCTCCGAGAAAATAGGCATTACTATCAGAGTCCAAACCGCGTTTACGATCCTTCAAATAAAGAAATAGGAATATGCCAAATATGAGTAAGAAATAGGCGGCAAGTACAGAATAGTCGTATGCATTAAAGTTCGCCCCCATATAGCCTCCTTATAACTCGAATGAAAAGCCCTTCGCAATGAGCTCGTCGTAACGTTCCTTGTCAAAAGAGTACAAGCGGCCCGGACGATGAGGAACATCTTGCTCCGTTTTCCCAGTATCTACGAGCAGATTCATCGAAAGAATCTTCTTGCGAAAGTTTGCTTTATCGAATTTCTTGTTCAGCAAAACTTCATATAGCCTTTGCAAAGCTCCTAAAGGAAAAGTACGTGGCAATAATTCAAAGCCCACAGGCTGATGCCTCACCTTGGCTCTTAATGTCTCTAGGGTTTTACAAATGATCTCTCCATGGTCAAAGGCGAGTTGAGGTAGATCTTCAAGCGAATGCCAATGCGCGTTCTTTGCCCAAGATGAACTCTTTGGGTTGTAGTAATTTATGTTCACAAGGGCGTAATACGCAATCGTGATCACTCGGCCAAGCGGATGGCGATTCAGCTGACCGAAGGTACGTGCTTGCTCCATATAAATATTACGGAGTCCTGTTAGATCACTCAATACTCTATTCGCACCGGCACCCAGATCCTCATTCGGATAAACGAGATCCCCCGGAAGCGCCCATGCATCCTTATAGGGTTCGGCATCACGCTGAATGAGCAACACTTTAAGGTCTTCGTTGTCAAATCCGTATACCGCACAATCAACAGAAAACGCAGTTTGAAAGAAGTCCTCAATCGGTATGGAGTAAATATTATACTCCTCAAGTATTTTTTTGGGGCCTACGTTTGCGATAGCATCGCTTTTTTTAATTGTATCAGACACACTTTATATCTTAAAGAACACTATCTTAAGGGGGTAAAAAAAATCGAATGGAGTTGGAAATGTAGGAACTTTTGGTGAATAATACCATAAGTTTTTATAAATTCACTATCCCTAACACCCACTGAGTAAGTAATTGAAAACCTAAATCTTATGAAGAGAATACTACTTTTTGTCCTTTTCGTTCCTGGTTTACTTCTAGCTCAAACGACACACAACGTGACGTTTAAGGTAGATATGAATCAGTACTACGGGGCGTATGGCACCGTATATGTAAACGGTACGTTTAATTTTTGGGCGGGAACGGCAAATCCGCTTTCTGATACAAATGGTGATGGAATTTGGGAAGCTGTTCTCCCGATTGCAGATGACACTATTGAGTATAAATTCACCTTGGACGGCTGGACCTTCCAAGAAGAATTTCCTCCGGGCGAACCGTGTACAGTTACAAATAGTGGTTTTACGAACAGAAGCCTGATTTCTGCGGTCGATACTGTCTTGGATGTTGTCTGCTACAATTCATGTTCGGCGTGCCCAAGCCCTATCCAAGATCAAATAGACCTTCCGGTTACACTTGACGATCCGATGGTGAGCAATATCGTCACACCGTTTGGAGGACTATTAACTTCAGTTGTTGCTGATCCTGCGGGAGGTTCTAACATGGTGTTGATGGCAAATAAACCAGTCGGATCGCAGTTGTGGGCCGGTGTTACTTTTGGTGACCCGGGTGGCTTTGCAAACCCTGTCCCTTTCACACCAGCAACGAGTGAAATGACCGCAATGGTCTATTCCCCTGATTCAGGTATCGTGGTTCGACTAAAAGCTGAGGATGCTTCTAATGCTGGAATCAGCGTTGAAACAGATGCAATGACGACTACTTCCAACGCATGGGAAACCCTGACTTTCGATTTTACCAACCAATCATCGGGTACGGCAGCCATTGATTACAACAATACCTACGACAAGCTTTCGATCTTCTTCAACTTTGGAGTAGACGGCGCTACCGCAGGCGATAAGACGTACTACTGTGATAATGTCATGATGGCGGCTCCACCTTATACGCCTTCACCTTGTGGCGACTTGTTCTTCTCTGAATACATAGAGGGTTCGAGTAACAACAAAGCTCTGGAGATTTATAATCCTACGGGAAGTCCTATAGACCTCTCGAACTACATGGTCTACCAAATCACGAATGGTGGATCATTTATCAACCCTTTCCAGCCAACCGGAATGATCCCAGCTAACGGGACGTACAATATGGTGAACGACCAAGCAGTGGCTGCACTTACCGGCGTAGCCGACACTTTACTCGCTTTTCCAAGCGTAGTTCACTTCAATGGTGATGATGCTGTTTTGCTCGTCAAAGGATCCGATACACTTGATATCATCGGTGTACCCATGGTAGACCCCGGAAGCGATTGGCCTGTTGGGTCGGGAAGTACCGCCAACCACACGCTCGTGCGTATGACAAGTGTCGATATGGGCGAAACTGACTGGGCCGTAGGCGCGACTCAGTGGGATGTTTATCCACAAGACACATATACCGACTATGGAATGCACACGAGCAGCTGCCTCGCGAATCCTTGTGTGATCAGCATGCTTCCATTTACAGAAGACTTTGAAAATGGTTTCCCGGCGTGTTGGGATACCACACAAAATGCCGGATCGGTCGGATTCCTCCACGGTGATGCCACCTCCTTGAGCTCTGCGTTCTTGACCTTCCCGGCCCACACGAACTTCATGGCTAGCAATGACAATGCGTGTAACTGCGACATGAGCAACGACCTCTTGCGCACTCCACAATTCGATTTAACGAATTACGCAGGACAATCACTCGAATTGAGCTTTGAATACTTCAACAACCAAGAGTACGGCTCGTACGGTACTGTCTGGTATTCGATGAACGGAGGCCCGCTCATGTTCCTCGACTCCATGTCAGAGACCCTTACATCAGGTGCATGGGAAAGCATGTCCCTGGACGTAAGTGCCACGGCCGGATCAGATTCTGTGGTATTCGTCTTCAAGCACGACGACAGTGGTCCGGGAAACTGGGCGGACGGTGTTGCCATCGACGATGTAACTGTTGACGTAGGCGCATTGACAAGCGATATTACCTTCCAAGTCGATATGAACGCCTACGGCTCTGCGTTCGGGTACGTGAACGTAAGCGGTACCTTCAATAACTGGTGTGGTGATTGCGCGCAAATGTCTGACTCGAATGGAGATGGCGTTTGGGAGTTGACCATAACTGATATTCCTAACGGACCTATCGAATTCAAATACAGCATCGACAACTGGGCTACGGATGAGACTCTTACCCCAGGTATGTCATGTGTGGTAACCAACGGTGGTTTCACTAACCGCTATCTCGATGTACAGGGTGACCAAATCATTCCGGTTGTTTGCTATGCAAGCTGTTCTGCCTGCCCAGCTAACCCGATTAACGTTGATATCACCTTCCGGGTCGATATGGACGGTTATACAGGAGGTGCATATACTGATGTAAATATCAACGGTACCTTCAACGGATGGTGCGGAGGTTGTGCAACCATGACCGATGCTAATAATGATAACGTTTACGAGATCACCGTTTCGTTCACGAGCATCATTCCTGGCGATACTATCGAGTGGAAATACACCGTTGACGGTTGGACAGATCAGGAAAGTTTGACCGATGGTGCTCCTTGTACCTTGACGACGATAGACGGTGGAAACACCTTCATCAACCGTATGCTCGAATTACCTTCAGCGGACATGACCATGCCAGTAGTTTGCTGGAATGAATGTGGCGCATGTTTTATCGGACTCGAAGAAGAGGAGGGTGCATTCAATATGTTCCCGAACCCAACCAAGGATCAAGTGACCTTGACTTGGAATTCGGCAGCAGAACGCACGATCCGAATCATTGATGCCCAAGGCCGTATCGTTCAGGTGTGGACTACCTCAGCGAACGACACCGAGGTAACTTTGGATGTTTACGGCCTCACGGCCGGATGGTACACTGTAGCGATCGAATCTGCTTCAGACTACCAAGTTGAGCAACTTATCATTCAGGAGTAAAAGTCATAGACCCAGACTTAGTGTAGAGTTTCTGAACAAAGGCCCGGCTATCAGCCGGGCCTTTGTGTTATTCTTCTATCTCAACATCGTCCGATGCCGCGTATTCTTCTAACTCCGATTCGAATTCAGGTGCGCACCATTGAAAGCGCGCGGTTTTCATGTAGTTTTCCATTACCAACTGACTTTATATGAAACAACGGGCAACAACGGAAATTGGTACCCATACTCTATACTTTGCGTATCGCTGTTGTAGTATTCGTAGACGACCGCTTCATTTGCAGTCACGTTCTGCACATCGATCTTGAACTCTGAACTCCACTTCGCATACGACCGGCGAACACCCACGGCCAAATCCCATTTGAATACGGCATCTCCTTTAGCACTGTAGTCATCATCCGACCAAACCGTTCCATCCTCTGCGATGCTCGCCTCCAAATCGACCGGTTTATACCACTGACCTCCCGTCAAGGCGATCTTCGTATTCACGAATAGCGTGCGGTGCTTCTCTTCTTTGTCCAATCGCAATTCCTTTCCACCCAACACATTAAAAGTGAACTGTCCATCGAAGACCGTATTCCGTTCAACACCATCAAACGGCGTAAAAAAGGATCGATAAAGCGAAGCAGTAGCCATGTAGTAGTAATCGCCAACGAAATCACGTCGCAAACTAACGTCGAGACCGTAGTTGCGCCCCGTACCGTTGTTCTCCATGTCAACGATCGAAAACCACCCCCAACTGTTCAACAAGGAATACTCCGGATCATCGGCCCCTCCACCGGGCACTTCAAATAGATTCTGGTAATACACTTCAGCAGTAAGATGCGAATGGTCGCCCAAACGTTGCTCCAAACCCAAAACGAAATGTGCACTTTTGGTCGGCTTCAAGTTTTCATTGGCCTTACCGTACTGCCATCTGGCTGCACTTCCTCCGCTAAATACATGCTCACGGTCTCCAAACGCGAGTGTACCCCGGCGCCAAAACTCCATTGGCGATTGTCATTCTCGAGGTACGATACACTTGCACGAGGTTCAGGAGAAATAGACTGGTTCAAATCGAAGTACAAAGCATGCATGCCAACTACAGTCTCCCAACGTGCTCCCCATTGCTTTTTCCAACCCACAAAGGCCTGCATAGAAGCCGATTCACCATTCGACCTCAATGTCGGCTCGAGCAGATCGGTGTCCTCATCAAAATAGTCGGACGGCAAACCGTAGTGCATCTTAGTATACCTAGCCCCGTCCTGTAATTTGCTGCCGGCATCGAACTTGTGATGGTAAATACTTTGGCCAATGATGTTGTACTTGTGTATTTCGCTCTGGTAAAGCAGGTCCAATCCGTAAATATCGTCCCATTGCTCCTGATAGTCGTCGGACTGTTCACGACCGGTTACCGCCAAAGTGTTCTTAAAATATCCGCGATCTCCGGTAACCCACGTATGGTTAACACCTATTACCCTCATCTTGGAGGTCATGTACGAACTCCAAGACTCCTCAGTCTCAGCTTCATCGGAATATCCAAGTTGCTCAATGTGACTGTAACCACCCATACCAAACAAACTCACGGCATGATGCTCATTCAAAGGCAAGTTCACTTTGAAGGCAGCATCCTGATACTCGGGAATTCCTCCAAAATCCAGGAATCCTAAATTGCTGATCAAAGCCAAGGTCGAATAACGATAATTGACCAAGTAACTCGCCTGTCCACCCATGTTAAAAGGACCCTCAGCGGTCAAATCCGTACCCAACACACTCAAGGTGGCCGAATACTGGCGGTCTTCCACGGTCGGATTCCTCAGTGTCATGTCCATGACCCCACTCAGGGCATTTCCGTACCGCGGCGCAAATGCCCCTGTGTAAAAATTGGACGTTCCGAGCACCTGACTATTCAAAGCGTTGATGGGCCCGCCAGTATACCCCTCGTCGGCGAAGTGATTCGGATTAAAGATCTCCACACCTTCAAGACGCCACAAGACTCCCTTTGGTGAATTCCCTCTCACTATGATGTCGTTGTTACCCTCGGCACCCGAAGTGACCCCCGCGAAAGATGTGACCATCCGAGCCGAATCGTCGATGGCTCCCGCAATTCGTTTCGTTTCCTCAACAGTAATGACCCGGCCACTCACCATGACCATTTCATCGGTAGGCCGTTCAGCCGAGGTCCGGGTGGTCAGTTCAACCTCTCCCAATACCTCGGCCGACTCGACCAGCGCAACATCTAAACGAACCGCGTTTCCGGAAGTCACGATCACATTCGGAACCACCTTGGTTCCATATCCGATAAAGGAGATCTCGACGGTATGGCGACCCACGGGTACATCAGCCAAGGTAAAACGGCCCGATGCATCGGTCACCGCACCGCGCGGTGGATCCACCGACGTCAGCACCACATTGGCGCCTACAAGGGGCTGTTGTGCGCCGGGGTCCGTGACGGTCCCTACGATCTGTTGGGTGACCATCTGGCCGTAGGCCGAAAAAATCAATAAAATGAAAAAGGCAAGCGTTAAGTGTTTCTTTGTTGTCATTGCGCTATAGTTTTTGGTTTTCTATAGCTAGGACAACCTCGCGGCGTTCTACCCCTATGCCCGGTTGGTTTTTTATGGCCCTACGGGCCGATGGTCAAAACCGCACGCCCACGTTCCAACCGATCCAGCCGGTGGTCACGATTCCCTGACCGTTGTATTCAAATATCGCGTTGCTGGGGACTTCCGGGTTCCCGTATTCACCCGTTTCGTGATTCAGATAATCGGTCACGTAGGTATGGAGCACCGGACCGCCGTAAATGCTCAGGTGGTCTGCGAATTCCACGCCCAGGTTTATACTGAAATCGCCCATGGCGTTGATGTTTCCGCTCCAACGGTTATTCGTAGTCATGGCGTTACCCACGGCTTCGAAATTGATGAATACCCAATCGTTGAAATGCCACTGGCTCCCCAAACCATATCCAACAGTCCACTGCGGTTGCTGACCATTGAGCCGGTAGCCCAATCTGAAGATGTTGTAAAGGGGTTTGGTTCCCGTAACGAATCGCACCCCGAGCTGATTCCATTCGTTGTACTGGACATCGAGGGTGTGAATGCCGTTCTTGATGAAGGTGAACAGGCCAAAGGCCGCACCGCTGTGGAGACTGTTGACAACGTTCACCAAGCCAAGCTGAAAACCGGTCAAATTCTCCGACACATTCACCAGGCCGATCTGAGCTCCTTTGAACTCGCCATAGGTTTGGTTCACGATTCCCGCGATCTGAACTCCGTGCATTTTGTTGTAGCTCATGTTGGAGATCCCGGAGATCTGCGCTCCCCTGACCTCTTTAGATACTTTCGAGATTCCTCCGATTTGAAGCCCCATAAAGTCTTCGGTAACGTTGGCAATACCTCCAACCTGAAAAGCCAAGGCATGATCCACCTTGTTGAAGATCCCTCCTACCTGAACACCACTTAGGCTATCCGTCCGGTTGTAGATGCCACCGATCTGAACACCCGTAGTTCTGTTGCCGACCACGTTGCCGATACCGCTAATTTGCGCCCCGTACATATCGTGCCGATTAATATTGAGCAATCCTCCCAACTCAAACCCTCGAGTACCGCCCGTGTATCCTGCCAACACGTTAAAACTGAGGTTATTTACGATCTCGCCACTCAAACGACCGTTGGTACTGAGCCCCGGTACAAAGGAGCGTTGTGCCGTTTGGATCTGATCGAAGTTCACGTTCTCCAGAAAACTCCAGTCGATCGCAGGTCTAAACCACTTCACCAACTCCATGCTATCGACCCGTGAGTAGGTTACGGGCTGAGCACTGTCCGGAGTCAGTGATACGTTCAAGGTCTGCAGTTCACGTACATTTACCGCGATCACGGTATCGCGATAGTTCCGCTTGCTCACCGCCACAAAAACGGTGCTGTCGGGTGAGTCTACGTTCAATGCATAGGTTCCGTCGCCACTCGAGGCAGCCACATTGCGCAGATCATCGACCCGGTAGATCGTGGCTCCGGTAAGTGCTTGCCCCGTCGAGGCATCCACGATTTGACCATCGATTGCTACAGCGGAAGCTATGGGCGCCTCACTCGCCGGTACGATCACTACGAACCTTCCGCGACGCAGAACTTCGTATTCGCGTCCGACCATATCCCGGATAACCACTTTCAGCCGCTCTTCATAAGCCGAATAGGTGATCACTCGGTCGACATCGACCCGGGAAGGACTATAGGAGAGTCTGAAATCAACTTCCTGACTCAAATTGTCGAGGGCGTTTTCCAGTACCACATTCTCGTACCGAACGCTCACCCTTTTGTTGAGCAAATCCTGCCCAAAAGCTGATCTAGTAAAAAAACTACAAATAGTAGTCCAATTACAATTCCGGCGAGCAACCCGCTCCTTCGATGATCCATGTTGTCGTTTCTTTGCGCACCTCGAGATTTAGCGTAGCTGCTAATACTTCTACGATATCTGCGATCTGTTGATCGTTGAAATTCGCAGTGAGTCGGCAATTGGCCAGCAGCGGATTCGCCAAAACGAGGTTCGATTGATAATTGCGATTAAGGGTCGCAACGACCTCATCGAGTGGTGTACGTCGAAAATCAAGTGAGCGGTTACTCCGGAAGAAGGCATCGGGCTTCTGCCGCTGAGGCACAATAACCCCGGTACCACGATCGAATCGCACGGCATCTCCAGGGGTCAACCGGAGCGTGTCACGCGAACTCATCACAGCAACCAATCCCTCGGAGACCGCCACCGACACAAAGCTCGAGTCGGGATAAGAATTCACGATGAACTCCGTCCCCAACACTTCAATGGTCAGCTCAGCAGCCTGAACGCGGAATGGCTTTTCCGGATTCTTCGCTACCGTAAAACGAGCCTCTCCTTCGAGGACCACTGCGCGTTCTCGGCGGCCAAAATCATTGGCCACATACAATTTTGCCGATGGTTTCATCGCCATCTCCGAACCGTCTTTCAACGACTCAAATCGTACCGAGTCCACTGCGGACACCTGCTTGGACCAGTCGTGATAATCGGCAGGCCGGCTCCGCAATGCGTCGCGTACGAACCAAACCGTAGCAAAAAGTACCACTACCGCCGCGGCAATACGCCACATCGGCAAGGTCCTCACCTTGTTACTTCGGCGCTCGATCTTGATCACCGGAGGCTCATCGCTGTGCATCCGAGTTCTCATTCGAGCCCAGGCCCTATCAACATTGGGTTGCCAATCACTTGTTTTCGAAGCATCCCACATCTGCCGAAAATGCTCGTAGGCTCGGACATTTTCCTCCGAGACCTCCACCCACAACGCGATCTCCCGATCTTCGGCACCGGTGGTCTCGCCCGCCAATTGCTTGGCCACGAGATCGTACATGATATTTTCAGCTCCTTCGTGCGACATCTTCACTTATATGACAACCCGGTGAACTTCTACCCCTATCTGAACGATCAAATAGATGACCCCGGTCGCTCCAACGAGCAACAGCGGCATACAATCGGACAGCTCTTCGCGCAAAACACGAAGGCCTTCCCATCTGATTTTCAACGGTTTTGACCGAAATTCCGAGCTCCTCGGCGATCTGCTGGTACTTTAACCCTCCAAATCGACTCAACTCAAAAACTTCTCTACATTTTTCCGGAAGCTTGGAGATGGCTCCGTCAATTCGGCACTCCAGTTCATTCACTTCAGCTGAATGATCTTCCTCTCCTTCAATGGCCGGATGCGTATCGGCATAAGCCGCGCGAACGTTCATGTGCTTGATGTGATTCAGACATGCGTTGCGGACCGATTGATACAAATACGGTTTAATGGCCGTGCGAAGCTCTATGCTCGAAGCCGATTTCCAAACCTTGAAGAACACATCCTGAACCAAATCCTCACTCTGGTCCGTATCCCGCGTGTAGCGATGAGCAAAACGGCACAAGTCCGCATAGTGAGTGCGGAAAACCGTTTCAAATGCCGATTCGTCACCCTGCTGGATGCGCGGCCATAGGTCCTGAAAAGAGGGGTCGGACATACGACGAAAATAATTAATTCTTACCTTGACCGAACCTAAGCATTAACCATGAAGAAAATTTTACTCTCCCTTGTCGTAGTCGTTTCTCTTTCGACGTACGCACAAACCGGTATCGCCTGTGACGGTACCGATGACGTGATGACCGTACCCAACGCCTCGGCCCACTTCGTCGGGCAAAATATTTCGATGTCGTTCTGGGTATACCCGACCAATCCGAATCCCGGATTTCCCGATTTCGACGGATTCGCGGGATTTCGATCCGAGTCGACCTTCGATTTCTACTTGCTTCAACTCACCGCAACCAATGTCGAGTGCCGTTTTCGAAACAACAGCGGTATCAATTACGACATCGTGTATAACGGCCTGGTGATGAACGCCTGGAACCATTTCGTTTTTACCTTCAATGGGAGCCAAACGGAAGTATTCCATAACGGCGTTAGCGTGGGTACCACCCCCGCTTCCGGAACCATTTCCAACGCAAACGTGGCCTTTGAGATCGGAAAAACGCAATTCGGACCGCCCTTTTGGACCGTCGGGAAATTCGATGATGCCGCACTTTGGAGTCGCGCACTTACGGCCGCCGAAGTAGCCGCTCTTTACGGTAACTGTCAAGTCGATATCAACTCCCCCAACTTGGAGCTCCTATACGAATTCGAGGAGGGCACCCCCGGCCAGTCGAACACCTCCATCACTACGGCGATCGACAGCAAAGGAAATCAAAACGGAACGTACAGCGGATTTTCAATGACCGGAACGGCGTCGAATTTCGTAACCGGAAACGGAGCCACGTACGCAGCCGATACCGTTGAGGCCTGCTTTACCTATACAACCGCGGGCGGACAAACATACACGGCGTCCGGAACCTATACCGATTCGCTAAATTCCAATGCGGGATGCGACAGTATCGTGTCACTCGAACTCACCATCATCGATTTTGACCTAACGGTGAATCAATCGGGCACCCAGCTCACCTGCGCGCACAGCGGTGCATTGTTGTACCAATGGATCAACTGTACCACGGGCCAGCAGCTCGGTACGGGGCAAAGCTACACGCCGGCACAATCCGGCGACTACGCCTGCATCATTACGGACGATGGTTGCCAGGATACTACGGCGTGTGTTACGGTTACGGGTTTTGGTCTGGATGAGGGCCTCGCGGCCCGATGGTCGGTATCGCCGAATCCATCTCAACACGGTGCCGTGTTGAACTTCGGCAGCACGGTTGAAAAGGCCGTGGTACGCGTGGTCGACCTACAAGGATGCATCATGTATAGCACCCAAATACAACAAATCGACCAAATGACCCTTCCTGGCGAATTGCCAGCCGGGATCTACTTGGTCGACGTGCGTAGTGCATCGGCCCGTAGGGCCATAAAATGGATCGTGAAATAGCTTAGAATCGATAGAACAGGCTGATTTCGCCGTTGCCGTGGAAGCGCGTTTCGTAGCTCCAGTAATCGTAATAGTTCTCGGGCTGTTCGTAGTCCATGTCCATCAAGAATCCGAGGCCTAAGTTGAAGTTCAAGCCGAGACGGTCGTTGAAATTCAGTTTCATGCCGTTGACGACATAGGTACCGAAAAAGTTGTGGTTCTCGTTGTACGACTTATTGATCCACGACTCCGTTGCCTCGTCGTCGTAGTACATGTATACGTAGGTATCGCGGATGCTGTAGGTCACGAGCGGCCCGGTGTAATACGAGATCTTACGCTGACCAAATGGATAAACCATGAATCCGGCACCAATGCCGAATACGTTCGGATCTTCCACATAGCTGGCTCCTTGGGCGAAACCGACGCGAACAGGAACGTAGAGCGAAACGTTCTGGTCTTCACCGAGCAAGCGCTCATAAGCCATCGAAAAATTCAAGGTCACCAAGTCAAAATAGTTGTATCCAACCAAGTTGCGCTGCGTGATCTCGAGCACGGCCTTTGAAGTACCGTACTGCTCAACCGTGCCATTTTCATACTCGATCCGGGTCACGGATTTGCGGCTCTTGGTAAAAAGCGGCCCGGCCGGATTCTCGAACCGGCGGTAGCGGATCTCATCGTCCGTAATGATCTCCAGAATAACTTCCAATCGATTGCCATCCTCGAGAACGAGCACATCTTGAGCAACCGAAAACGCCGTGGCCGAAACAAAGAGCACTAGCGTGAAAAAACCTTTCTTCATGGTTTAAAATTTGATTCGAAATTACACCATTAAACGCTAAAATCTGTAACTTATTGCGAGTGACCCCCCAATTTTGAACGGACTCATTCGCCCATCGGTTGGGCTATGTACATAGGTCCCGTTAACTCCCGCCCCAATGAGCAAGTGCTCAAAGAAGACCTTGTTGTATTCGACGCCGATCGAAGTGCCAAAATAAGTCTGCTGCGTGGGGTCTTCAGGCAAGATCATGATCATGATCACGTCATTTCCGTACGGACTCGGCACATCGACCAACCAGTACTGCTGCATCTCGGCCCACAAAGTGAGCGACCCGGCCTTCCCGAGCGAGAATTCCCGACCGGCGGCCAACCGGTACCCGAGCCGGTGATCGATCATGGTGTACGTGGTGAGCGGCCGCGTTGCACAAAACCCGAACAACTGCTCACCCATGTCGGTCCGCATATAACTCGGACCTAGTCGAAAACGCAGTCCGTTGGTCTTTAACTCGCCGAAGACCCAAGTATCGACCGACTCGAGCCTGAGCTTCTGTTCTTCCCAGTAACCCTGCGACTTCGCAAAATTAAATCGGTTCTGAAGTCCGACCGTCCATTCAGTTTGAGCGTAGCTATTGCCTGCGGCAAGAAGCGCGACTGCCGCGATCATTAGTTTTTTCATCTTCGCATTGATCTGTTTACCGTTTAACAAAGGTTCCGTTCCAGCCGCCATTATCGGACCTGAATTCGAGTGTGTAGCTCCCGCTGGCCAAATTCGCCACCGACAAGGTCTGATCGCGATCCAGCTTGGTCCGCATCACCACTTTTCCCTGAATATCGCGTATAAGCACCTCGGCTGACCTGATCGCTTCGGGCCAATCGATGCGGAGCGACTCCGCGGTCGGATTCGGATACAAGGTCAGTTGAACCCGTTCGTTCTCGTCGATCCCGACCAACCCGAAATCACTCACTCCAATGTGGTTGATGTTCGAGCTATTGGCCATGGTAAATTCACCGCCGAAATAAAGCGAGGTGTTAAATGTTTCCTTCAGTGCGTAAACCGGTTCATTCACCAGTGACAAGCCGCTGAAGCTGTCGAAATCGTCATTGAACACGGCCAGATTTCGCCCTAAGATGCCCACGATAGGGTTGTAGTTGAACGACCCGCCCAAAACCAAATGGTCGTGAAAGACCTCTAACTCGTAAAACGAAGAGTCGTTGCCCTCGGCGACGAAGTTGGTCGCCCAAAAGAGGTTTTCCCAATCACCATTGCTCCATCGGGCAATCCCAAAGGTATCGGCCGTATACGGGTCAAAGAAATCACCCGCGGCATACAGTTGACCGCCGTACACGGCAAAATCGTTCACCGGAGCGGCAATGGGGGTATTTCCCGGAATCGAAAATTGTATTCCGTCGTACTTCTTTACATGGCTCCCGGCATCGTTGAAATCTACTCCAATGTATAGCTCATCGTTGAACTCAACGGCGGCATTCACCTTTCCGTGTACACCGCCTATCATCATCCAGCCGTTGCCGATCCAAACGGCCACGCCATACGAAATACCTAGGGGCGACCAACCGAAGAGTCCGACCGCGTACAAGGTATCCTGGTACTCGATCAGCTGCTCCACCTGGCCATTGAGTTGACCAAAGGGTTCCCAGCCATTATTTTCACTGTACATATATACCGAGCTCGAATTTCCGTGCATCGAGAAGTCCCCGGCCACGTAGTAAGTAGTTCCCACCCGAAGAATATCCTTCACCGGACTGTTCAGCGGGCACTGCAAATCAACCCAGTGGAAGCCGGCGAATCCGGGACGCCATTCGGCTATGTAGTTGGCCGAAATGGAACCGTCGACTTGAGTGAAGCTACCGCCGACCATAACTCCGCCCGCATCAGTTTCTTCAATAGCAAGCACATTCCCGTTGGTGCCTTGACCCAAGGAGCTAATGAAGTATCCCGTAGGCGGATACGGGGGCTGTATCCAGGCGAGCTCTTCGGGCGTGAATCCGGCCCACTCGGCCCATTCCCCGATCTCCGGCCATTCCATCTCACGCACGTAAGCGTAATTCATTTCTTCGGAAATGCGACGCGCCAATGACTCGTAACCACTTTCTTTCATGAGGTAACCCACCGCACAAAAGTGATCGTATTGATCAATAAATATGGGTCGTCGCATGGGCAGCACGTCATTCACCGGGAACCAATCCTCGGTGTAATATGGCGTCAAGGTCTCGAGTAAGGCCTCTCTACGTTCCAATTGTTGTGGATTTAGCCCTACGGGCCGATGTGTAAGTAGAAACCCTTGAATGGCCTCGAGGTGTCGGGCGATCGCCTCACGATCATTGAGCTGCTCCGGTGCTTGTGCTTCGTAGAGCTCTTGAGCAACGGGACGATGCTGCCATTCGGCATTGACTTCAAGCAGCTGCTCGTACAAGTTTGCCTGGGCAAAGACGGCCGAGACGGAGAACAAGAGAATAAATGAGTAGAGAATTCTTTTCATGATATCTTAAGGATGAAAGAACAAAGTGAAAGGTTGCGTTAATACCGAAGCAACCATTTCATAAAAACAACCGTCTTAGTATTAGTAATAGTGACCGAACTCGTATCCATAGTGCGCGCCTGTAAGAAGAAAAAGCGCGGAGCTCAAAAAGCTCTGTATATGCGCTTTGCGGACAGCATGATGGGTACTTGCCGGTACTACGCATCGGATGTGCACGAGGCGGAGGATATTCTTCAAGAGGGGTTCATGATCGTATTCAAAAAGATCGATCTGCTGTCGGATCACGAAAAATGCGAAGGATGGATGCGCCGGATCTTCATCAATCTGGCCCTTGAACGCCACCGCCGTCGCCGCTGGACCTTCGATGTGAACGACGGCCATTTATATAATGAAAGGTTGTCACACGATAATATATCGCCACAGATCGATGCAGATGAACTACTGGCCTTGGTGCACGAGTTGCCCCCCCAGTATCGGATGATTTTTAATCTCTACGCGATAGAAGGCTACAAACACAAAGAGATCGCGGACTTGCTCGGCATCAGCACCGGAACGAGCAAATCGAACCTCTCCCGCGCGCGGGCCATTCTACAGGAAAAGGTATTGGCTCGGTACGGCACCAAAATCTGGAGTAATGGCTAACTACGATTACAACATAGACGAATTGTTTGGCGAATCGGCCCGCCAGTATACTTCTAAGGCCCCCGAAGGAATGTGGGATGCTTTGGATGCCGGTCTCGACCGATCGAGCCGCCGTAAAACCGCCTTCCGGATGCGCATTGCAGCCAGTGTGGCGATCGTGGTCTCGGCCTTCGGAACGGGCTATTACTTCGGGAACCATTCTGAGGCCCCGGGAGCGTTGGCTGAAAACTACGGCAATTCGGCCGAGGGCCGAGGCAGTTCCAGCGAAGACGGAGTCAATTCGACCGAGGGCCGAGGAAGTTCCGGCGAGGCCGGAGTCGGTTTGGCCAAAGGCCAAGACAATTCGGACGGAGTCCGAGACAATTCGCCTACGGCGAGCAATATATTGTTGGCCAAAGGCCAAGTGAATTCGCCTGCGGCGAGTCAGTATGAAGAAAGTGTCGTAAGTGGTACAAAATCGAACGAGGTGCGCTTGCAGCCCGAATGGAACAACGACGCATCCAAGGTATTGGCTGCGAATTCGGTCGTTTTGCCGACCGATCTAGATGAAATTGGAGAGGAATCCCCTATCCTTCTCGAGCGGGTTCAAGTGGCCCGATTGGAGCCGGCAATTCCGGATCAACTCGGTCCCATTAAATGCAAAGGCTGCTCGCCGTGGAGCATCGCGGTTGAAGGCGCCCCTGTGATCGCCTTCAGGGAAGCTCGTGATGCTAGTCCTTCGCCGATACCAGGCAATACACCGGCCACGGCATCCAATGCCGAATCGACCACCGACGCTCCTTTGTGGGGATGGTCGGGTGGAATAGAGATCGCGTATCAAAACAACCCCAGGTGGCAATTTGCCTCGGGGATCAACTACCACCAAATGGGTCAGCAGGCCGATGCTAGTTTCCGCTATTCGAGTCCGGTAGCTACGAACTCAACGCCCACGCTTATAGTTTCGTCCACCGCCGGAGAAATTGCCACGACATTGATCGATGCCGGGTCGTTGTCGGAAAGCACATCATTCGAAACCGTTGACGGTGAAGTGATCAAATCGCCGGTAGACCAGCAATTCAACTACCTCGAAGTACCGCTCACGGCTACCTACCTCATCGGTAACGGAAAGTTCAAGGTCGGTATCGAAGGCGGTGTCGCCGGAAACTTTTTGACGAACAATCAGGTATATTCCGCCTCCAATAACGACGTGGTGATCGGAACTACGGAAGGTGCGCGCGACTTTATATGGAGTGCCGTCGGAGGTGTCGAGCTCGCTTATCAATTGAGTTCGAATGTGAGTCTAACCGCCGGACCCCAAGTGCGGTACGGGCTTCAATCGGCCATCGACAACACTTATTTCAAGCCTTACTCGGTCGGACTCGCGGCTGGTGTTTCCTATCGACTGTAAAATGTAACTTAGCACCATGCGTGCCGTAGTCGTTATCCCTGCCCGATATGAGAGCTCCAGATTTCCGGGAAAGCCCCTGGCCAATGTGCTCGGAAAGGCCATGATCCTGAGGGTCGTGGAACAGGCTCTGTTGGCCGTTCCCCACGTGTTGGTCGCCACGGACGACAGCCGAATTTACGAGGCTGTTCGCGCATCGGGCCGCGAGGCCCAAATGACTTCCGAAGAACATACGAGCGGCACGGATCGCATTGGCGAGGCCGTTCGGGGTTTGAACTTGGCTCCGCCAGACGTGGTCATCAATGTGCAGGTCGACGAGCCGTTCATTGCGCCGGAGCAGATCGAAGCCGTGCTCAACCTTTTTGAAGACGAGTCAGTGGAGATCGGAACGCTGGTGCGTCGGGTTACGAATCCTTCAGTTCTAGATAATCCGAATACGCCTAAAGTAGCGCGGGCGCTGAGTGGTGAAGCCCTCTATTTCAGCCGTTCGTGTATCCCGTTCATTCGGAATGCGAATGAGTCGGTGGACCACTGGCAACACGTGGGCTTGTACGCCTATCGTTTGCGCGTTTTAGAAAAACTGGTAGCTTTGCCGCCCTCGCCGTTAGAGCGGGCCGAGAGTCTGGAGCAGCTTCGCTGGCTCGAGAATGGCTATCGGATCTACTGCGCGGAGACCGATCAAGAGACTTGGGCGATCGATACGCCGGAAGACTTGGCGAGGGTCGAAGCCCATTTTGGCGAAAAAGCTTAATTTAGTACTTGATGAAGGTAGAAGATTACGTAGGTAAATTGTTGTATCGGTTCGACTGTGTCATCGTTCCCGGATGGGGAGGGTTGGTGAGTTCGTACCGCCCGGCCAGGATTCACCCCGTAACGCATATTATGAATCCGCCCGCAAAGGCACTCTCCTTCAATCAACTGCTGACCAAAAACGACGGCTTGTTGGCCAACGAGGTAGCGGCTGGCGAAAGCTGCAGCTACGATGAAGCCTTGACCTTGATCGAGCAAAACGTCCGCGAAATGCGTGGTGAGCTCGAATTGCATCATGCCGTGGACTGGGAGCACATTGGTATTTTTCAATTGGGCGAGGAGGGCAAGATCCTCTTTAAAGCGCATAACGAAATCAACTACTTGGTCGACTCGTTCGGTTTAAGTGTCTTGCGATCTCCGGCCATTCAGCGGCAGGAGCGTAAGGTGGTGACCTTGGATAAAGAAGATTCTGTATTGCCGGCTTCTGCACAGTCGACATCGCGTCGCGGATGGTGGCGAGCGGCGGCGGTTTTGGTTCCCTTGGTCGGAATTGCAGCCCTGAGTTGGTGGCAGCGCGATGCTGTAACCGAAGGTGTACATGCAGGAATCTTGAATTTTACCGCGACCGGACCCGAACTCTACGAACCGCGCACCGAAGAAGAGGTGTTGCTTCCATTAGAAGAGTCAAAGGCCGACGACTGGTGGGCCATTGCGCACGAAAACGCCCAGCCAAAACCCGAAGTGCCTAACCCGGTAGAGCGTTCAACCACCAATACCACAGCCAACACTAATAACACTGCTAGCACTCATAACACTGCTAACACTTCTTCATTCCACGTTATTGCCGGCTGTTTCTCGAACGAATCGAATGCCGAAAAGCTACTACATCGATTGAGAGCTGAAGGAGTTCCTGCGGAACGCATTGGGACCACCGCCACGGGCTTGCACATTGTGACGTACGAGAGTTTTGCATCGCGCCGCGAGGCGCTGGAAGCCCTAGCCCGCATCAAGCGCGAACACAGTGCGGAGGCTTGGCTCCTGAAAAAATAGCCGTACTTTTGCGGTGCGCAACGGAGCGCCCGAAACACGTACGCTATGAAGGCCAGATCGCCGCAAGATTCCCTAGCTATTTTGACCGAGATCGTTCTTCCGAACGACACCAACAATCTCAACAATTTGATGGGAGGTCGCTTGTTGCATTGGATGGACATCGCCTGTGCTATTTCGGCCCATCGCCACTGCAAGCGCATCGTGGTGACGGCTTCGGTGAACAACGTATCGTTCAATATGGCCATTCCACAGGGGTCGATCGTGACCCTCGAGGCCAAGGTGAGCCGTGCATTCAGCTCCTCCATGGAGGTCTTTTGCGACGTGTGGGTCGAGGACAACAACAACCCCGATAAAAAGACCAAGGCCAATGAGGCCATTTACACCTTTGTGGCCGTGGATCAATTGGGTAACCCCATTCAAGTTCCGCCGTTGGAGCCCGAAAACGAGATCGAAAAGCAGCGCTTCGATGGGGCCCTGCGCCGCCGTCAGTTGAGTTTGATCTTGAGCGGTAAAATGAATCCGGAGGAGGCAACTGAGCTCAAAGCACTCTTTTTACCAGAGGGGAATTCTTAATGGCCTGCTTTAGCTAAGGAAGTGAACTAAACTTCGCAGAGTGAATTCGCGGCAATGCCGCGAGTGAATTCCGGTCAGAGTCAATGGCCTTTTATTCGCTCGCAGAGCGAATGGACTTCGGTGCAGCAGAAGAGGTATCGTTTTATGTCTAATGCAGTGATACCCGCTAAAGGTGGTATCAGAGGAGTTGATTTTGCCTGAGCAACGTGAATTCGCGGCACAGTCGCGAGTGACTTCCTGAAGGAGTTGATGGTTCTTGACTCGCGCGTAGCGCGATTCGGATAGCACCCCCAACCCCCGATAACTATGATTAAGGCCAGCGGGGGACTTTAATTGCCATTAACCTCGATTTGATCAGCCACGCCCCGTGGTTTCAAGATCAATGTATCAAAGTAGCTTTTTGTAGCGGAATTGCGATTCGCGAAGCGAATAAAAGCATGAAGCGAAATGACGAGCGGTTTCGCGAATGCGAAATCGGCATAGCGGGACAACTTGACTTTTTGGTTCGTTTTTGGTCAAGCAAAAATGAACGAAAACCGGTTTGGAAATAACGAGAAAAGCTATGCCTATTGAGGTTCGCTCAATAAGCATTAGACTGTTCATGAACAGCCGCTAAGACTTCATCCACCGATACTTTCTCCATCCCCCTAAAATTGGGCTTATACCACTTATTGTCGCCTAGCTTGGAATGCGGCCGATCCCGGGAGCCTTTCGGCTCGATTTGTGCGCTTCCGGCTCCTGGTCGAAACGGATACATCCCGAATTCGGGAACCGTAGCGCCCCAAATACTGATGATCTTTTTTTGAAAGGCGGCAGCGATGTGCATGAGCCCGGTATCGTGCGTTATCACGGCATCGGCATCGCGCACCAAAGCAGCACTCTCGTTAAGCTTGAATTTTCCGGCCGCGTTGAAAACCTGCTCACCCACTTCGGTGGCTATGCGTTCGCCTTTGTCGGCATCTTCGGGTCCGCCCAAGAGCATCACCGGCTGCTCTACGCCTCGGCAAATCTCTGCGATCTTGTGTTCGGGCAGCATTTTGCCGGGGTGTTGACCACCGATCACAAAGGCGATGTATCCGTAGTGGTGACTTTCGGGAATGCGCGATCGATCGGGGGCGTCATCGGGACCGAGAAAATAATCGAGCCCCTGGCCGTCATCTTTTACTCCGAGCGGTTTCGCGGCATCTAGATACCGATCCACGATGTGCACGCAGGGCATGAGGTTCCACTTAAAATTGACGTAAAGCCACTTTTCGATGTTGTGTTTCTTAAAGGCCGTGGACGGCACGCCCAGCGCTTTTTTGAACCGAGCCGTACGCAGATTGTGGTGAAGATCAACGACGCGATCGAACGCTTCGGCCCGCAGGGCCTGAGTCACCTCATCGATACCCTTTTCGATGGTCCAGAGCTTATCGATGTACGGGTTGTCAACCAAAACGGGGGTAAAGGCCTTTTTGGTGAGGTAATGCACCTCGGCGCCGAGCTGCTTTTTGAGCGCGCGGATCACCGGCGTTGTGAGGACAATGTCGCCGATACTGCTAAAACGGACCACGAGGATTTTCACGGGGACCAATTTACCTTAATTTTGGGGCATGACATTGACCGACACGCACACGCATATTTATTTGGATGTCTTCGACGACGACCGCGACGCCATGATGCAGCGCGCCATCGACGCCGGGGTTGAGCGCCTTTTTCTACCGAATATCGACCTCTCCTCTATAGATGCGGTTAAGGGCCTCGCGGCCCGATGGCCAACCCGGGTATGGCCGATGATGGGACTCCACCCGTGCAGTGTTCAGGAAAATTGGAGCGAAACGCTCGATGCCATTGAAGAGGAATTGCGGGGCGATACGAAGTATGTGGCGGTCGGTGAAATTGGCATTGACTTGTACTGGAACAAGAGCGCCTTGCCGTGGCAGGTAGAGGCCTTTAAACGGCAAATCGGCTGGGCCAAGGAGTTGGATTTGCCGATCGTGATCCACTGTCGCGATTCGTTCGACGAGATCTTCGAGGTGCTCGCAGAGACTCAGGACGGCACGCTGCGCGGCGTTTTGCACTGCTTTACGGGAAACGAAGAACAAGCCGAACGGACGGTTGAACTTGGCATGATGCTCGGTTTGGGCGGGGTGCTGACCTTTAAGAACAGCGGGGTAGACAAAGCCGTAGGCGCAATACCCATGGGGCACATCGTTTTGGAGACCGACAGTCCGTATTTAGCACCGACGCCGCATCGAGGCAAGCGGAACGAATCGGCCTATGTAGCTTTGGTAGCGGAGAAATTGGCTGAAGTAAAAGGTCTAACTTTGAGCGAAGTGACCGAGGTCACCACGGAAAACAGTAAACGATTATTCGGCGTATGAGCAGGACTCCGCGCATACTCTTGTTTTACACGGGCGGCACCATTGGCATGGTGAAGAGTCCGAATTCGCCCGCGTTGATGCCTTTCGACTTTGGCGATTTGGAAGCGATCTTGCCGGAGCTGGAGCACATTGGTTGCAGCATCGATTTTGAGGTGCTTGATCCGATCATCGACTCTTCGAACATGCAACCTGCCGTTTGGGCGCGATTGGCCATCGATATCTACAATAGGCTCGATGACTACGACGGGTTCGTGGTGTTGCACGGATCGGATACCATGGCGTATACCGCCAGTGCATTGAGCTTTATGTTCGAGCACCTGAACAAGCCCGCGGTATTTACCGGAAGTCAGCTTCCTATAGGGATCACCAGAACCGATGCCAAGGAAAACCTGATCACGAGTATTGAGATCGCAGCGGCGAAAGGGTTTCGCGGAAAGCCATTGGTTCAAGAGGTATGTATTTACTTCGAGTATCATTTATACCGCGGTAACCGCACTACCAAACAGAGTGCATCGCGATTCGAGGCCTTCGACTCGCCCAATTATCCGGCCTTGGCTGAAGCGGGGGTCGACCTCAAGTTCGAGGAGAACTACTTGATGAAAGCACCGAAACTGCCGGTGCATTTACATACCGATCTCGACACGAATGTGATCGGAATAAAATTATTTCCGGGCATGCAGGCCAAGCATTTGAAGCACATGCTGGACACCCCGGGACTTAAGTGCGCGGTGATCGAAACTTTTGGTTCGGGAAATGCGCCAACGGCGGAGCCATTTATTGAATCATTGCGCGAAGCACAAGAAAACGGCGTGCATCTCGTTAATGTGACACAGTGCCTTCGTGGACGCGTGCAAATGGGGCGGTACGAATCGAGCGAGGCCTTGCTGGACCTGGGAATGGTAACGGGTAAGGATCTCACTTTTGAAGCGGCTGTCACCAAGGCGATGTACCTTTTAGGACAGGGTTGGGACGGACGATCGTTCAAGAAGCGATTTGAAAAAAGCCTTCGAGGCGAACTGACGGACTGATCGAAAGGAGGAGCTGAATTCGCAGTGTCAATAGTCATACGGGTTTTCAGCACCCTGTTAACCTTTTGATAATTTTCGCAGTAACCATTTTTTTGTATTTTGGCGACCTCTACGGAGAAGGGCAATACGCCAGTGCAAGGAGAGGTGGCCGAGTGGCTGAAGGCGCACGCCTGGAAAGTGTGTATACTCTAACCGAGTATCGGGGGTTCGAATCCCCCTCTCTCCGCTGAGATGAGTAAGTAATTTTTTAAACTAGAAACCTAATATTTCTAACCAACAAAAAGCCAAAATGAAAAAAGCGTTATCACTTCTGGCAATTGCAGGTTTGTTGAGCTTTGGCGCCGTGGGCGTTTATGCGCAAGAAGACAGCACTGCTACCGAAAACACTGAAATGATGGCAGATTCTGCTGCCACCGATTCAGTTGCTGCGATGGAAGAAGAAGCAGAAGAAGAAGCTCCTGCAACTGGAGAGGCCTCTCAAGATGAGGAAATGATGGAAGCCGCAGCAGAAGATCGT
The DNA here is from genome assembly GCA_021296215.1 of Flavobacteriales bacterium. NCBI lineage: Bacteria > Pseudomonadati > Bacteroidota > Flavobacteriia > Flavobacteriales > Flavobacteriales bacterium. The sequence goes on along the minus strand of JAGWBA010000008.1, from coordinate 26,200 downwards.
GGATTCCACCAAGTTGTTAAACAAAAGTTCATCGAGGGTCGTGCCACTTTCATGGGTATTGTTTTGGTTTGTTTGATCCTCGGTTTGGCGATCGCCATTGAGCGTATCATCTACTTGAACCTTGCGACTACCAACACCAACAAATTGCTTACCGATGTTGAGGAAGCTTTGAAAAGCGGTGGTGTTGAAGCTGCGAAAGAAGTTTGCCGTAATACTCGCGGCCCTGTAGCAAGTATCTTCTACCAAGGTTTGGAGCGTTCCGACGAAGGAATCGACATGGTCGAGAAGTCTGTGATCTCTTACGGGTCTGTTCAGATGGGTCTATTGGAGCGCGGTATTTCTTGGATCTCTCTCTTTATCGCCCTGGCTCCGATGCTCGGGTTCATGGGAACGGTAATCGGTATGATCGAAGCCTTTGACTCGATCGAAGCTGCCGGAGATATTTCACCATCACTCGTTGCACGTGGTATTAAAGTGGCCCTTTTGACCACGGTATTCGGTTTGATCACGGCGATCATCTTGCAGATTTTCTACAACATTATCGTTGCCAAAGTCGATAGCTTGGTGAACAGCATGGAAGATGCTTCTATCAGCTTGGTCGACATCCTAGTGAAGAACTCCAAATAAGATCCACCATGGAAAAGGTTGGAAAGATTTTAAGTTACGTGTTCATGGTCGGGGCGGCCATCTTCTTTGTCATGGCTTTGGTCAACGGAAATGACGCCATCGATAACGATGCCTCTATTCAGGCAGCCGTGATCGATCCGTTCATGTACATTGCATATTTCGCGGCAGGTTTGGCCTCGTTGCTCACCGTAATTTTTGCCGTTTACTTTTTGATTACGCATCCTGAAAAGGCCAAGAATTCCCTCATCGGAATCGGCGCCTTGGTCGTTGTCTTCGGTATTGGCTATGTATTGGCTTCCGGAAACGTGACAGAGGCCATGACCAAAGTGGGGGGCGTAACCGAAACTACTTCTAAACGAGTAGGTATGGGATTGATCACTTTCTACTTGCTTGTGGGTATCGCAGTACTTGCGGTAGTCATTTCTTCGTTTAAAACAATAGTACGCCGTTAATTAAAGCACTATGGCTCGTAAGAAAAGAGGAGTACCTGAAATCAACGCAGGATCGATGGCCGACATCGCCTTTCTGCTGTTGATCTTCTTCCTGGTAACGACGAGAATGGACGTGGATACGGGTATCATCCGTGAGCTGCCTCCAATGCCGGACGAAAACACCCCTCCGCCCTTCGACCAAGCGAATAAACGTAACCTTTTCATCGTGTTGGTGAACGCTTACGATCAATTATTGGTCAATGAAGAGCCCACTGATATCGACAACTTGAAAGAGAAGGCCAAGCAATTCATCGACAATAACGGCGATGGATCTTGTACCTACTGTCAAGGAGCTCGGAATCCGAAAAAATCGGATAACCCCAGCAAGGCCATCGTTTCGCTTCAAAACGACCGCGGAACCTCATACGAAATGTATATTACCGTTCAGGACCAATTGGCCCAAGCGTATACTGAGTTGAGAGATCGTGCGAGTATGGAAAAGTTCGGAGCGGTATATGGTGACCTTAACGATGTACAGCAAGACGAGATCAACGATATGTATCCGAAATTGATCTCCGAAGCAGAACCCAAAGACGTTGGTGAATCCTAATCATTAGAAGATGTCAAAGTTTAAAGATCAAAAATCGAAAGAGAGTCCCGGGATCTCAACAGCATCCCTTCCGGATATCGTTTTCATGCTGCTCTTCTTTTTCATGGTAACCACGGTTATGCGCGAGGTAAAACTCGTTGTCGAAGTGAGTCTGCCCGAAGCTGGAGAAGTGCAAAAGATCCAGAAAAAGAGCCTCGTTAGCTATATCTACGTGGGTAAACCCTTACAGGGCATCCGCGCCACGTACGGTAAAGAGCCACGCATTCAGCTCAACGATGCTTTTGCTTCTGTAGACGACATCCAGGAATTCGTTGCTCAGGAACGCGAAGCGCGCTCCGAGCAAGAAGCCAAGCGATTGGTGAATTCCATTAAAGCGGATATCGATGTAAAGATGGGTATCATTACGGACATCAAGCAAGAATTGCGTAAGGCTCAGTCTTACAAGATCAACTACGCTACTCGCCGTACGCTAGAATAGATCTGCGTCTTTTATAATATTCGAAAGTCCTCGCACGAACGTGCGGGGATTTTTTTGTCCTAAAATGTAGTCTTAGGCGAAGCTGTGTTGGCCGAATTCGGCTGGAATCTGATCGAATAAGCCCATAAGCTCATCGTAGCTCTCACTAGTGCAAAGTGCCAAGCGAGTGTCTTTGAAGTTGGGAATACCCTTGAAATAGTTCGTGTAGTGTCGTCGAGTCTCAACGATACCCAAACGCTCTCCCTTCCACTGAACGGCCTTCTGAAGTAGTCTACGCGCCATTTCGGAGCACTCCTCAATGGTGGGAGGATCCAGGAGCTCACCAGTGGCGATATAGTGCTTGATGTCGCGGAAGATCCACGGGTTACCAATACTCGCCCGACCGATCATGACGCCATCGACGCCGTACTTATTCTTCCATTCTACTGCCTTCTCCGGTGTATCGATATCTCCATTGCCGAATACGGGAATATGCATGCGAGGGTTTTCCTTTACCGCGCCGATCAAGGTCCAATCGGCCTCTCCTTTATACATCTGCTTTCGCGTGCGCCCATGGATCGAAATAGCCTTGATTCCCACGTCTTGCAAACGCTCTGCCACCTCGACGATGTGCTTTGAATTCTCATCCCACCCGAGGCGGGTCTTCACGGTTACCGGCAAGTCGGTCGACTTCACGATCTCTTCGGTCATGCGCACCATCTTCGGGATATCTTGTAAGATCCCCGCACCGGCACCTTTGCACGCCACCTTCTTGACAGGGCAGCCGTAGTTGATGTCGATGATATCGGGCCCCGCTTCAGCGCAAATGGCCGCTGATTCCTTCATCGATTCGATCTCGTTTCCGAAGATCTGAATCCCGACCGGACGCTCATACTCGAAAATATCGAGCTTCATGCGACTCTTCGCCGCATCGCGAATAAGCCCTTCGGACGAAATGAATTCCGTGTACATGAGATCGGCTCCCTGCTCCTTACACAACTCGCGAAAGGGCGGGTCACTCACGTCCTCCATGGGAGCGAGCAACAGCGGGAAATCCCCTAATTTTATGTCAGCGATCTTTACCATCTCTGTCCGAAGCGTATCTTTGGGGTGCAAAATTACGAATTAAGCTGCGAATCAGATGAATACCCCCATAAGTAGAGTAAGAACGGATCTCGTCGAACTCTTGTTCTGGGTGCTGATAGGCCTGCTATTCTTTAGTTTACTCGGGGTCGTCACGGCTCAATTCCTCTACGATGTGCCTCTTTTGCAAGACCCTCAAGCCCTGTTTTCGGGCACCCCATCGGCCCGCAGGGCCCTCATACTTTCACAATCGCTCACGAGCATTGGCATATTTGCTTTCCCGGCGATCATGTGGTCGTGGCGGCGGAGTGGAGTACGCCCGGAACTAGCTTTGGATAAGGCCCTCTCGGGCCGATTAGTATCGCAGGGAATCCTGCTCATGATCGTGGCCATTCCGATGCTCAATGCGCTGATCTACTTTTGCAATTCGCTCCATTACCCGAGTTGGTTGCAGTGGTGGATCGATGCGGGCGAAAGGAACACCGGTTTGTTGGAGCTCTTTCTCGACATGAATGGCTTTGGCGATTTGGCCGTAAACCTGTTCGTGATGGCCATACTTCCCGCGCTGGGCGAAGAAATGCTGTTCCGAGGGGTCATTCAACCCTCCCTAGCTCGTCGAATGAACATCCACCTCGCTATTTGGATCTCGGCGTTACTCTTTGGGCTAATGCACCAGAACCTAGTGAACTTGATTCCACTGACCTTGTTGGGCGGAATACTGGGCTATCTTCGCTATTGGAGTGGTTCACTTTGGTTGCCCATACTGGCGCACTACACCAACAACAGTCTACTGCTCATCTTTACCTTTATTCTTCAGCGTAATGGCATTGGCGAAGAGGCGGTGAATCAGGTCGGAACGCCGGAGTCGGGCTTTTTTATGGCCGTGATCAGTGCCCTCTTGGTCGGATTCAATCTGTGGTTGATCAAGAATTCTTCGCGAGCTGCCTAACGGGAAGGTACGAGGCAATAGAACCGATGACCAACACCATGGCCACGGTAACCAAGGCGTCCATTCCACTCATATGAACCGGATATGCGTCAATGATGAACGCGCCCGAAGCCCCAAGACGCACCCATCCGAAGGTTATTTGACCCCAGCACAAGAGTATTCCGAGAGTTAAACCGATCGCGGCACCGAGACCATTGATGAGGAGTCCCTCCGCGAAAAATATCCGCCGAATGGTTGAACCTTGGACGCCCATGCTGCGGAAGGTGGCGATATCCTGCTTTTTCTCGAGCATGAGCATCGTGATGGAGCCTATGAGGTTGAAGGTGGCGATGAGCACGATAAAGGTGAAGATGCCAAATACGGCCCATTTTTCGGTCTGCATGACCTTGTAGAATACCGAGTGCAGTTCAAAGCGATTCTCAACGATGTAATCATCGCCGAGGAGTTGGGCCCATTCATCGCTGAGCTCTTCCATAGCACGGTCCGATGTGCATCGGAACTCGAGCGCGGATACTTCGGGCGGATCGGCTTGGAGTACCCCCCGCATGAATGAAATGGGCACCAGCACGTATTCGCCGTCGAAATCGGCTTGTACGGAAAAGATACCTATGGGAAAGAGTCCACTGATGCGGAAGGCGTCTTCGGGGCGGGTACTCATGGTGGCACCCGGTTTTGGGATGTAGAGATAAAGCGGATTGTACATATCCTGCAGTCCCATTCCGAGGTAGTACGAGACCCCTTTACCGAGCACAGCTAGGTCTTGATCATCGTCCGCGGTGAAGAAACGACCTTGCCACATCAGGCTGTCGAGACCGGTTAATGATCTAAAGCTCGTATCGACTCCGCGAATGGTGGCCACATACTCTCGTTGGCGATACCTCAGTATTGCTTTTTCCTCGAGGACTTCGGAATAGTGCGCTACGCGATCATCGTGCCGCAAGGCACCCAAATCAAGACTGTCGGTGGAGAAGATCTTTCCGATGGCAGGGCGTATGCGAATATCGGGGTCGAAGGCGCCGTAAAGATCGAGCAGAAGGCCTTCGAAGCCGTTGAAAACACTGAGGATGATGAAGAGGGCTGCGGTACAAACGGCCACGCCGAGCATGGAGATGCGGGTGATCCAGTTTACGGCGTTGGTGCGCTTTTTAGAAACGAGGTAGCGCCGTGCGATGTACCACGAGAGGTTCACTTGATCGGGTTCTCGCCTTTTCCTTTCAGGGCCTGGTCCACTTTATCGCGTTCGTCGAGTGTAGTGTCGAGGCGAAAATCGAGATCGGGCACTACGCGCATTTGGTTGCGGATACGCTGTCCGAGTTGATGGCGCAGATGACCGGTGGCGTCACCTACCTGCTTCATAACGGCACCTTGGCGATCGGTGGGGAATACACTTACGAACACTTTGGCATAGCTCAAATCGGGAGCCACACGCACTTCACTTACACTTACGAGTGTACCGCGAAAATGATCTCGCGCGAAGGCATCGAGCAGTTCGCCGAGGTCCTGTTGCAATACGCTGTTTACTTTCTTCAATCGCTGGCTTTCCATAACGCAAAGATAAGGTATTCGTCCGAAGGCCGAATACGAGTTCTTCGAATCAGGTCGCGCTGTGCGCGATCGGGTTTGCTCTGAAAAATCAGTTTGAATTCGGGCTTCGCCCGAGGGTACTCCTTACGGAGTTAAATCTGTTCAAATCGCCCAAAGCGAATAATGCTTCATTTGCTGTAAGCCATCTTATTTAAGAGGTCAACCATTTTCCCTAAAACTTCTTTTCTATTCGTTCATTATTGCTTGATCAAAAACGAACCGAAAAATCAAGTCACTCGTAAGGCTGTAGGCCATAGGCCGTAAGCCGTAGACGTGTACATTTCAGCGAAGCCGAAGGATCTTCCGGCATGGCCGGAGTAAATTCGGGCTTCGCCCGAGAACATTCCTTACGGAGTGAAACCCATTATACTAGATCGCGGAGCGAATTGACTTCAGCAAGGCTGAAACCCACATGCAAAGCAAATGAACTGGCCCACCGCCCACCGCTCATTGCCCACTGCCCCCTTGGAACTGCCGTTAACATCTCCTTATGAATACCGAGAGCCGAAATCGAGTTATCAATGCGAACCAATACTTCTGAAAATGAAAGCCTTATTGTTGTCCCTTGCCTTTATGGCCGCCTCCCTTACCACCGCAACTCAGTCGGATGGAAAGTCCGAAACGGTAACTCTGACCCTGCGTAACAAGACCGCTACAAGTATTCCGTTGCACATTCCGGGCGTCATGAATCCCAACCTTTCTCCTTTCAGCCATAGCGGTGTTGAGGTCGCGGTCGGACAAAAATTCTACCACTACCCCAAAGGCCAAAAATTCATGGCGCCGAAGGTGCTTCTTTTTGAAGCGACTCGTGCAATGAATGGCGATACGCTGGTAGTGAATGAGTTGATCAAGGAAAAACGAAGGAGTTCTGAATTCTTAATTGGTCTGGTTCACGGTTCATAGTTCACGGCTCTTGGCCAACTGCCCATTGCCCATTGCCCATTGCCCACTAAAACCTCAACACTAAGAACTTTCAGTATATCTCTTCGATTCGGTAGAGCTGATCGCGGAACTGCGTAGAGCTACCCAGGGCCATTCCCTTTACGGCTTGAGCCGGCGGGCTGGTGAGTCCGACCGCTATGACAGAAACGCCCTTTACTTCCACAGTCCCGATACCGGTGGCGAAGTAATACCATTGCTCGTTGATCTTGGCTAGTGAACCCAGCACGATGTTCTTGCACTCTTGGTTTCCCAATCGTTGGAGAAGCTCAAATTGCTTTCGAACCGCGGAGTATTGCCCTCCAAGGCACTCTTGCTCGAGCTGTATCATGGCGCGACCCGTTTCGTGATTGTCGCCGGCGCTACTTTTAGATTCACTGGTCAGATCGTTTTTCAACTCATCGAGTTCCGACTGAAGAGCACTGAGGCGTTCTTTCACAAAAAGTAAACAGGCTTGACGAACATCGTCCTTTTGAAAGGGAACGTTCATTACTTGCGATACTCGGGACCTAGGCTCACATTGAGCTTCGCGAAGTAACTACGGCCCCAACTGATGGGCTGAGCTCCGGAAGGGGAATGAGGTGAATTACTCACACGACTCCCTTCAACGGTTTCGATATCGAATAGGTTCTTGACACCGGCCGAGAGGAAAATACGATCGTTCCAGAACCCTCGGGCCAAGCTCAAGTGAGTCATGTTATGGGGCCCCTGCTCGTTCAACGTAAGCACCTCGCCGCTGAGAGAGTACCATCCCTGCTTGCCGTAGTATCTGAAATTCAAGTTCACGCGCGTATCGATCTTCGGTACGATATAGGTCACTTGGAGGTTCATGTCGAACGTTCCGATGTAATCGGTAAGCTCTGCAAGCTCCTCCGAATAAGATTTTGCGCGCGTGTACCCTGCGCCAAATACGAAGGTGAGGTCGTCATAAAGTTTATAATCGAGTTCCGCATTGACCCCATCTGTCCATAGGCGGCCGACGTTGATGTACTCATAGTACAGCGGGCTGGTTTGGGCCCGGGTGATTTGGTTTTCGATGTAGTTGTAGAACACCCGACCACGAATTAGCGCTCGGTGGGCTTCGTTGGTAAGGAGTTCGCGCTCGGCGGCGATGTAGGCGTTGTGCGAATTCTCGGCTTCGAGGTTGGGGTTACCGTGTATATTGTGGTTCCCAGCGACGAATTCGAGATACTGTTCTTTCAGGTCCGGGGCTCTGAACCCACGGGCGTATCCAGCGCGCAGAATCAAGTTCTTATCGCCCCGATAAACGGCCTTAACGGAGGGCAGAATTGGATGATCGAAATTGCTGTTCCATCCGATACGAACTCCGGGTTGAATGGTGAGTCGCTCGGTGGGAAGGTACTGCGCTCCTGCCCATCCGGCCACGGTGGTCATTTGCGTTTGGTTGATCGGCGTGCTCGAGCTGTCCACGATGCGCTCACCCGATCCGGTTTCGTACCGGGCTTCCAGTCCATACTCGGCTTTCCAGCGAGCACCGTACTTAGCCGTAACGACGGTTCTATTGAGGAAGGTGTTGAATCGCGAGGTGTCTTGTCCGTTTTCGATCACGTAATTCGAATCGTTCTCGAAGTCGAGCCTTCGATCTTCACTCACACGGTCGTAGATGTTTAAGGCCGAAACGCTGTTGAACTTGTGGTTTCGCCCCATATCGAACTTCACATTGAACCGAGGGTCGATCCGTCGAGTATAGAAGTACTGGTCGAAGGAATACGGCTTAAATTGAGGGCGCTTCACCTCTCCCAGATCGCGAACCAATTCGTCGAAATAGCGGAGCGAAAGCCCGAGTTCCAAGCTCTTTTTACCGTAGTACTTGATCTGGGCATCGCCTCCCAGTTGTTCCTTCGGGTTCCAGCTGCTTTGCGATGCACGCAGACTGTCGTCGGAGTAGAGCTGCGACTGGTATCGGAAAACGCTACCCGAAAGCATCACTCGGCCTAAGCGGCCCGATACTCCAAGCGTGTTGCTCATAAGGCCGACATTCTCCCATTGATTCTGAGAAGTCACCGACCAAGAGGCCCCGTCTTTCTTTTTAGTAATGAGGTTCACTACCCCACCGGCGGCGTTGGTTACGTAGCGGTTGCTCATGGCTCCCTGCACGATCTCAACGCGTTCGACATTGTACAGCGGTAACTGCGACAGGTCGATGTTACCATCGAGCCGACCGATCACGGGAACCCCGTCGATCATGATCTGTATGTTGTTGCCATCAATTCCTTGCATGGTAAGTCCGGCCCCCAGCGAAGGATCCCGACTCACGCGCAAGTTCAATTGTTGTTCAAGCACCTCATCGAGCTGCTGAAATCCCATGGTTTGAATTTGCTCCGCGTCAATGACCTTGATCTCGTGAACGGCCTTTTCGGGCGTCGTAGGCTCAAACTCACCGGTAACCACTACATCGGGCAGCTCGTATTGCCGAACAGGATCATTTGTATCCGGCTCTTCTACTACCTGAGCGGTTGCAAATCGTGCCGCAAGGCACAAAAACAGTCCTATGAGGGCTAAATTCTTCAGGGCTTACTGAATGATCAAACGTTCCGTTGTGCGCGCATTGCCCGCAACGATATCTACAACGTACATTCCCGGCACTGCATTGAGTTCCACGGTTTCGCGGTTGAATCCCGGAGCCACTTCGAAAGTGCGCTCGGCAACTACACGACCCTGAAGGTCCATAATGCGATAAGCGGCTTCGGTAGCACCATCTTGCCAATCGAGGGTAAGATTAATGCGGCCTACGGCCGGATTTGGATACATGGCGAATCCGGCCAACTCCTCGTATTCGTTCGTGCTCACGTACTGTCCGAGGTACTCGGTTTCGAAGGTTACGATTCCGGTCGACGAGCCTTCGAAATCGAGGAAGGTCATCTGGAATAAGCTGTCGTTGGCCGTTTTTACGAAGTAAACGCGATCATCCAGGGTGATCCAGCTGAAAGACCCCAAATCGAAATAGCGCCAATCTTGACCGATGACGTTCACGCTATCTGTCAAGTTTGCTTCGTGATTGGCAAAGTTCACCGTGGTCGGATTCACGCCGTTGGCTTGCGCCACCAATACTCCTGGAGCGATGAGGGCACCACCTACGTTGTACTCCAAGAACGTTCCGTCACCGGCGTCGAGCAGTTCAGAGTAGCGCGTAAAAAGCATGTCCCAGCTATTGGGCTCAACATCGATGACCATGTTATCCTCGAGCGAGAAAAACACGAGGTCTTTGTTATAAGCGGTCTGATCCAGCGTTTGTGTCGTGAGGTTTCCGCCATCCATATCGGCCCACTTAAAGGTATAAGTACCATTGATGAGTGACTCGATCATGAGTTTTTTGAATAGGCCGTTGCGCAATTCAATGATGAAGACGCGGCTTCCGGTGACTTCATGAGTAGTGAAGTCGTAGGTTCCCCACCCGAAATCGAGTGGGTTTCCGGCAACTGCAGGTGTATTGAAGGCTCCTTCGGACCAAGACACATCGGGATTGCGCAAGAACCCGGTGGTGTCGTTCAGCGTTACGGTGCTGAAATCGGTCGATGGAGTGACCCAAAGGCTGAGTGCTCCTTGTGCTGAAGCTCCTGAGGCGACTCCTTCGTTAACGAAGATACTCGCATCCATGGGGTTCATGTTGAAAGCGATGTCCCAATCTTCAATGAGCGAGGAAGATGTACTTCCTCCCGAGAGGGAGAAATAGGTTTGATTCGCATAACCCGGACCCACCGATACCTGGCGAATCTGCTGTGCCATGCTGACCGTACCTACAAAGAGGAGGAGAAAAAGTACTGATCGATTCATGTTTTTTATTTAGAATGGTTCTTAATAGCGGAGCAAATGTACGTGCCAATCGAGTAGCGTGCAATAAAAACACCCCTTTATTTGGAATCGTTCTTTATAACGCTGCAAAGATACTTCCGTTCAAGGGGTGTCACAACTTTGAAAACCAGATTTTTGTCAGGTTTTACCCGTAAATTCTGGTCCGGCGATCGTTTATCGCTGTACTACGTCGGCGTGTATGGTTTCGATCAATGCGATCAGGTCGCCAATTAGCTCTTGATCGGTTACCCCATTTTGATCGAGTGATACCGCGACATCGGCAATGAATTGATCGAAGTCGGCATCGTTGGATTTCATGGCCATACGCGGATTCTGCGCCGGGTCGTGCGCATCTTTCATGCTCAAACCTGTGTAGTTGTAGCTTTCAGAACCGGTAGCGACGGCAAAGAAATCGGTCAAGTTCTTGCTGAGGATCGTAAAGCCCGTCAAGTTTCCATTTCCTACTTCCATAAGTAAGGTCTCGAAATAAGGCTGCAATTGAGGATCCGCAGCGATCACGAAAATGGCCGAATCTACCACCGCGCGCAAGGTCAAATATCCTTGTTCGATTTGCTGCCCCGGATTATTGGGGTCTTGTACCATGGCATCACCGCCTACGCGCTCGTAAAGCGTCGGTTCGTCGGGATTCATGTCGTTCATGTCGTCGTCCTTATCGCACGCCACCAATATCGTGGACGCGGCGAAAAGTACAGCGAGTAGTCGCGCTGTGTACTTCATCATTTGGTTTTTGAATTATTAAAAGGATTATGGACGCATCCGCCGGAGCGAATGGCTTCTACTGATACTACATAGGCGGTGGCTTTAACTCCGGCCCGCTGTACTAGCTTCACAACTTCTTCGGTGTCAACGGCACCGTTTTCGAATCCGTAGACCAAGGTCTTGGCCTCGGCATTTACGAAGGCGTGCTTCACACCCGATTGTTGCATTACCGTTCGTTTAGCCAACCGGAGGTCCGATGAATTGGGGTCGGCTTCGATGTCGATCCGAGCGAGTTGCCAATCGCCGTGTTGTGAATAGTCCTCGGGTTCGAGGGTCAAGAGATGGATTGCCAAGGCTCCTCCGCCCAACAGGACGATACCAAAGAGCACCCAGGCCGATTGTATAATAAACTTCTTCATTGTGATTGGTTTTGGCATACCTACGACACAATGGATGTTTTGGATTTCCCAAATCGAAAAAAAGGTGCTCGCCGTGACTTTACATTGAGGTCACAACTTCTTCTTTAGGCAGTAATCTTAGGGTAATCTCTAAGCTACGCGGGTTTTGGAATTTAGTCGAAAAGCTAAAATCCATCTTATGATGACAGCTCTATTCTCTTTTATTCTGGTCTTTGTCCTTGCTTTCGGCGCCAGTGCACAATCCACTTATTTCGAGCGCTATATTCAAGGTACCGGCGGAACCATCAACGACACCTTGGACAATGGTACTGTAGTTACTTTGGACCTCTCAACTGATGATGTTGAGCAGGAAAACGATGAACCGGACAGCTACTACGACGATGACCTCGACGCAGGCCGGGAAAGTGATCCCTCTGACCAAAACCTATTGACCTTGGGTCTTCGCTTTACCGGAATCGAAGTTCCTCAAGGAACGACCATCGATTCAGCTTTTGTTGTGTTCCACGCTCATGAAGGAAAGACCGCGGCCGACGTTGCTATGCTCACCATCGTAGGTGAAGCCACCGACAACGCGACCACTTTCGACGAAGCGAGCGGATTCAACGAAAATTACTTGTTGACCGACCGAATTGGCAGTGGAACAACGCTATCGCATTGATCTTTTTGCCGGAAGACCAGGGGCCTAGTACGGTTGAGAACGCTCGTGAGTTCACCTCTTTCAAGACATCGCCGATCCGGACGATGTAGACCCACAGGGAAATCCCGGAGACGGAACCAACCACCCAGAGCGTCGTCCTTACTTGCAGATCTATCACCAAGCACCTGCAAGCATTGAAGAGAACCGCGCAAACTTGTTCAACATCTTCCCAAACCCGGTATCTAACGGAGCGCTGAAGATCGAGTTGAACGAGACGAGTCCGGCCACGGTGAACACAGTAAACGTCGCCGGTCAGGCCGTACACACGTACACTATAGAAAACCAGTACAACTCCGTTGACGTGAGCAATTTGGCTCCCGGAATGTACTTGGTTCACTTGACCCAGAACGGGTGAGACCCTTCCGGGTGCCACCGTTGTTTGGAAGGACAACGGTATCGGAACGACTACCGATATGAATGGGTTCTATACAATAGAAGACCTTCCCGCGGGCCGACACACCTTTCAGGTGAGCTTTATAGGCTTTCAACAACAACAGTTTACCATCGAAATGTCCGGAAAAGTCGCGTATACCAAAGACGTATTGTTGGCTATCAGCAGCCTGGCCTTGAATGAAGTAGTGGTGAATGAGCGAGCCGCCGGACAAGTACGCACGCTTCGCGAGCAAAAGGAGGTCGAGAAAATCGTGACCTTGGTTTCGTAAGAACAGATCATTTCTTTTCCGGACCTCAGTGCGGCCGACGCCATTCAACGGGTTTCGGGCATCACCTTACAAAAGGATCAAGGCGAAGGCAAGTACGTTCAGCTCCGTGGAACTCCTCCCGAATTCACCAACTTCAACGTTAATGGAATTCAACTTCCCTCGCCTGAAAGTTCGATCCGAACGGTCGGAATGGATGTGATCAATGCCAGCCAGATCCAAACCATTGAAGTGGCCAAAGTCCTGCGGCCCGACATGAACGGAGACGCTATCGGTGGTACCGTGAACCTGATTACCAAAAGAGCAGAGAGCACGGAGCCTATTTTCAATGTGACGCTTGCGGGCGGAATCAACGCTTTGCGCAACACGCCCAACGGTGAATTGCAATTCACCTTTTCACAACGCAAAGGACGGATCGGGTTCCTCCTCAATGCCAACTACAATGAGCCGCGCCAAGGGGCCGACAACATGGAGTTCAAGTACGAAAAAGGCGTATTTTTCGGTCAATCGGGTAGCGACAACTACCATATTCAATACACCAAAGTTCAACTTCGACACTACGATATTACCCGACGCCGAACCGGGCTCTCGGCAACGCTCGATTATTACCTCGACGAAAACAAAATCATCTATGTCAACGGAATGTACAACCGCTTCTCGGACCAAGAGACGCGCCGACGAAAGGTCTATACCCTCGATGATGCCATATCGGAATCGACCTATTTATACGGAGGTATAGACCACGATCTCAAAGATCGCGAAAAGATCCAGAACATTTCGACGATGAGCCTCGGAGCAGAACACCATTGGAACTGGTCTACCTTGAAATACGAAGTGGCATGGTCCGAAGCCCGCGAAAATCAGCCCGACCGCATGGAAGTGGTTTTCGACAACCCCGGACAAGCCATCACGATGAAATGGGACCGGTCGGATCCAAATTTTCCGGTGGTGCGCTTTCCCGATCCCGATAACGCCGCCAATGCCTACGACTACGAAAACTACGAAATGGATCAGCTCCTTTTCGAAAACCACAAGGCCCAGGACCGCAACATCATCGGCCGGCTCGATTGGGAGATACCCTACGGTACCAGCGACAATCACGGCTACGTGAAGTTCGGAACCCTACTCCGCGCAAAGGATAAATCCCGAGACATCAAAGCACACAGCTTCGGTGCTTACTTCCCACAATCGAACCTCTACCCTTTACCGGGACCGGAGTTGAGCGTTGCCACCGTCCATGGTGAATTTTATACGGACAACTTACTCAACCGAGGTTATGTAATGGAATATTTGCCCGACCCAGACGAGATGCGGGCCTTCTACGAACGCTATCCGACTCTGTTCGTTTATGGCGACCAAGGAATCACAGAGTCCCTAGAACGAACCTATGCTCAAGATTATACAGCGACCGAGGATGTTCAAGCCTACTACGGAATGGCGTCACATAACCGGAGAAACCTCATGGTGCCGGGTGGAGTTCGCTTTGAGCGGACCAACATCACTTAAGAGGGCTACCAAATATTTAAAACATCATCCGGGTATTTTTCGGAAATGGATACGGTTACGGATGATCGCGTACAACAGTTCTTGTTGCCCAACTTGCAGTTTAAATACAGCATAACCCCCGACTTCAATGTGCGCGCCGCGATCACCTATTCGTACGCCCGCCCCAACTTCCGCGATGTCATTCCCTACGGCGTTCAAAATGAACGCACTGAGGTCACTTTCGGTAACCCCAACATTCGATATCCCTACGCCATGAACCTCGATTTCCTCGTCGAGCGATACTGGAAGGGTCGCAATATGATCAGCGGGGGAATCTTCTACAAGGAGATCGACGACTTCATCTTCAATTACCAAGTCTTCGGTTACGAAGGAGACCCCACGCAGTCGAATTACAGTAAAGTACAAATCGAACTACACCTTCACCTTTTCAGAAGGAGTCATCGCCAAACGCTATCCGGCCAACGACAACATCAATGTGGTGGAGATCGGCGGTGATTACAGCGAATTCTTCGACCCGGAAGAAACAGAAACCCTTCCATTACCCGGACAAGCACCTCATGCCCTTAATCTCGCCTTGTTCTTCGATTCCCCAAAGTTCTACCTCAAAGTCAGCGCGCACTACTCCGACACCTACTTGCACACCCTTGGAGTGGATCCCGATCTCGACGAATACTACGGTGCCCAGTGGCGAGTCGATTTCAATGGCTACTACCAAGTCAACGATGTTGTTCAAATCTTCTACGACGTCCGAAACGTGACCAATGCGCCGCTGCGCTTTTACTTAGGTCCGCCCGAAAATCGCCGCATCATTCAAACCGAATATGACTCTTACTGGGCCCGACTCGGTGTCCGATTGATCTTTTAGTCATGAAAAATCTCCTCCCCATACTCGCCGCCACCGCCCTGCTCGCCTCGTGTAAGTCAGAGCCAGCGGATAACCCGGCCGAAAGCAACGCATACCCCGACACCACCCTCAACCAGGTAACGGCTACCGCACAAACGGAATCCGTTTCGGCAAACCCGAATGCCGATGCCGCCGCCGACCCCGCCATCTGGTTCAACGAATCCGACCCCGCCAACAGCCTCATTCTAGGGTCCGATAAAACCCTGGGGTTCGATGTTTTCAACCTCGACGGCACGCGCATTACCACCGACTCTGTGGGGCGTATCAACAACGTCGACGTACGCAACAACTATTCCTTTAATGGTGTGGATATCGCCCTCGCGGGCGGAAGTAACCGCGACAACGTTGGAATGGACTTTTGGCGCATACACCCCGACTCCCTCTCTTTGGAATACCTGACTCCCGGATCCATAGCATCGGACCTGCCCGATGTCTACAGGTTTTGCCTTTATAAGAGTCCGGCCGACAACTCCGTCTACGCCTTTGTCAACAGTAAAACCGGCAAAGTAGAACAATGGCTGCTCGGTAGTGAAGGAGATTCCCTCACCGCCACCAAGGTACGCGCACTTCAACTCCCCGGCCAAGTTGAAGGCATGGTCACCGATGACCATCCGGGCAACCTTTTCGTCGGTGTCGAAAACGAAGGTATCTACCATTTCGGTGCTGAACCGAATGACCCCATTCAAGGATCATACCCGGAGCTTTCCGGAGAAGACAATTCCGCGATCCAATACGATGTGGAAGGACTCACCATTTACTACCTCAACGACTCCAAAGGATACCTCATCGCCAGCAGTCAAGGCAATAACACCTATGCGGTATTCGAACGCAGCGGAAATTTCAACTACCTCGGAAGTTTCGAGGTGGTCGACGGTGCAATTGATGGTACGCAGGAAACGGATGGAATCGACGTCAGTAGTCAGGCGCTGGGTGACCTCTATCCAAAAGGCGTATTCGTCGTTCAAGACGGCGAAAACCGAGAAAATGGATCCGTTCAAGCGCAGAACTTCAAAATGATCCGTTGGGACCACATCGCGCAATCGTTCGAACCTGCGCTCAAGGTGAAGTAACCCGTTTGGACTTTTCGCGCTTTTTCTTAGAATTAGCGAGGGCAATACCCGCCAAGGCCGACAAGAACGAGGCAACGAGAATTCCCGGTTTTGCGGCATTGACCTCCGCCTCATCGGTCAGGGCGAGTTCGGCGATGAACAGCGACATCGTAAAGCCTATTCCGCCCAGCCAGGCAATGCCGGCCACCTGTGACCAAGAGGCTCCTTCGGGCTTCTTACCCCAGCCGATGCCCGTGGCCAATCGCGTGATACCGAAAATTCCAAGCAACTTCCCTGCGAACAAGCCCACGAATACCCCGAGAAACACGGGATGTGTTAGCGATTCCAGACTCAATTTGCCCAGGGGGACTCCCGCATTGGCCAGAGCAAACAAGGGCAACACAAAGATCGATACCACCGGATCCAAGTACTCTTCCATGCGCTGTAAAGGCGCTTCGGCCCGCTTGGTCACCATCTTCATTTCTTCGATCACCTCGACCCGGTCATCGGACAACAGCTGACTTTCGGGCAGCTTGTCTGCCTTGTCGAACTCCTTGCGCAACAAGCCCATCTTGGTCAGGAAATTCCCACTCGTCATACGCGGCTTCGACGGAATGGTAAAAGCGGCGAGCACTCCGGCCAAGGTGGCGTGGATTCCGCTTAAGTTGATGGCCGTCCAAACGCCAAACAGTCCGATGATAAAGTAAAACCACGTCGACCGCACCCCCAAAGCGGCCGGCTTCGTACATCACGAGCAAAAAGCCCCCCCGCGATCAACAGGGCCAACAGCACGATGTCCGGCGTATACACGATGGCGGTCACGGCCACGGTGCCAATATCGTCGACGATGGCAAAGGCCGAAAGGAAGATGATGAGCGACGGAACGATCCGTTTTCTGATGAAGGTGATGGTCCCCAGTGCAAAGGCAATGTCGGTAGCCATAGGAATTCCCCAGGTATTGACGCTGTGCGAATCCCAATTTATGGCGACGTACAAAAGCGCGGGGATGATCATCCCGCCGCAGGCGGCAAGTATCGGAACCAAGGCGCTTTTGGGATCGTTCAGGTCGCCGTGGATGAGTTCCTTGCGGATCTCGAGTCCGATCAGGAAAAAGAAGACCGACATGAGTCCGTCGTTGATCCGGTGGTGCAGGGTTTTGCTGAGTTCGAAGCTGCCAATCTCGATCGAGAGATGCGTATGCCACAGCTCAAAATAGAAGTGCGACCACGGGCTGTTGGCCCATACCAGCGCCACGATCACCACCGCAAAAAGCAGCAAGGTCGCGAATAATCGGCTGCGTATCTGATGCTCCAACAGCGTAAGCACGTATTGCGAAACCGACGAAGTTTATTGCATTAAATAAACAAGGCCTTACTCCCGTTCATTGTTCGCTTTACGCAGCAATCGGGCGTATACGCGCTCGGCTTCGGCCAGCAAATCGGCGTCGGCATCGTGTTCCACCGTTCGCTCATTGCGGTGACTTGGTATGTTCTGGGCCTCTCGGCCCGATGCGGTACTTCGCAAGATTCGATTCACTACCTCGGTCGGCTCGGAACAAAATTCCCCGTACGATACAAAGTGTGTGTTAGTATCGTCGATCTCCACGCCATAGGCATAAACCGCGATCCACAAAGCCAGCCAGTGGTTTATATGTTCTTTCGGCCACAGTTCGGCCTTCTGGGCCCATTCGTGTGTTTCGTCAAAACAAAAGCCCTTGCGTCCCCATCCGAATTCGTGATGGGCCAGCCAGTTCATATACTCCAATACGAAGGGATCGTGCTCCTGCATCTCGACGTACTGAAGGTGTTTTTCGAGCAGCGAAAAGGCGTGGTGCAGGGGCTCGCGGAACAAAATGATCGCCGTGAAATCGGGGTTGTGCTCGCGGACCGATCGATACCTAAGTAAGAAATTGTTGTTCTTGGCAATGTAAATGTCGTCGTTGCTCCGGCGCACCACCCGCTGGTAATCGAGATACCGTTCGTACTGCTCGACGGTGAGTTCATGTTCTTGCACACAGTCTGCACCGATATAGGAATCCTCGGTGATCGCCTTAAAGAAAACCTCTTCGAGAGCCTCGTTGGTGTTGAGCCCCACCATGACCCCATCGCCATGACTGCGTTCCTTTACGGCAGCATCTTTTGGGCGATACACCCGCGCCCAAGTGCGCGGCGCCAGCACAAAAGGCATGTTGGCGTAATTGAGTGAGGCGAACGGACCCAGCGGTGCTAGGGTATTGAGCAGACTCGTAGTGCCCGAGCGGGCCAGGCCGGTAATGATCACGAATTCGTTCTTTTGCTCGATGCCCAATTTTTCCGCGGCTTTCACATCGCGCCGTTGGAGGCGCAAACCCACATTCGGATTATCGAGCGCGAGGTGGTGAAGCAGCTGCGCGAGGGGCGTGTAAGCCGATTTATTCTTGGTGCCTCGCGGCACGAACAGCGGCAAGGTGGCTCCGACCGATAAGGCTACGATGTTCCACACCTCGTTCAGGGCGAAGGGGCGGCCCGTCACAACGAAGCGGGTGTAGAGTTTGGGGATAAAGGCCGCGATCGCAAAGGCTACGATCAGTAGGGCCACTACGAGCAATAGGTCGCGCGTGAGCCTTTTGGTGCGTTTTTCGATGAGGGGTAGTTTGTCGTCTTCGGAGCCGGGGGCCAGGAAGGTATCGAGCAGGTTAACGCTGGACTGTGCGAGGGAAAAGAACCATTTCGAGCAAACGATCAAGATCGTCATGAAAACGGCTCCGACAAATGCGATGACGAGGTAATCCACCTTAGTCGTCTTTCTTGCGGAAGCGGCGCTTGATGCGGATCCAGATGATGTATCCGAAGGAGAACAGTACGATTCCACCGATGATGAGTATCAGCACTACAGTGCCTACGCCGAGTCCCGGCCCGATGTACAGATATGGTGTGCTCATGGTTGCTGAATGATTCGCGTCCAGTTCGACAAATGGTGATAGCCTTCGTGCTGCGAAGAAAGTACGTTTTTATACAATACCTCGCCGTCTTTCAACACCCAGAGGACGCCGGTATTTTGTTCTTCAACGAAAACGGATCCGTCGGGCAGCCAATCGGCCAAGCTTTCGGAGGTCGAGTAAATGCGGTTATCGACAAAGGTTTGCTTTGCGACGAATTCGACCGAATCGTTCTCCATGTGGTAGAATACGATGTTGGAGTAATGATCGCCGGCTTCCTTGCGCTCGTTACCGATGGGCAGATCGGTTTTGGCCTTCTGCCACACCACGTGGGCGTTGTTGTTGAAGATGCTGAGGGTGGAGTCGTTCAGAATGTCGACATCGTGCTGCGCGTAGAAGGGGCCGTCGATCACGCGGATCACTTCACCCGTGCCGGGTCTGAACTGCAATACGGTGCTGATACTGCACATACTCAAGAAGATATCTCCCTTTTTCCAGTAGGGTCCGTCCGCCAGCACCGGCTCCACATCGTTGAGGTGGAGTGGATCCCGGGCCTGGCCGGTTTTCAGGAACAGGTGGGTGAGGTCGTTTTCGACTAGGATGTCGGTGAGCGATTTGTGGTAGAGAATATGTCCGGTAGCCGGATCGAGTTGGGTGACGGTGTTGTCGATGTAGTTGAGTGGGCGTCCATCGACCTCGATGAGCCCTCGGTAGATGATGAATCCCTTGGGTTCTCGGTCGTACGTGCAGGCCCAGATGTTGCTGTCCGCATCGAAGTTGAGCCCGTGGTGGTGGGCAATGGTATCTTGTTTCCAGAGCTGCTTGCCATGGGCATCGATAGCGAAGAGACCGGTAACCCCATTGAGCGAGTAAACAAGGTCGCGATCGGCGGTCATGATCGGGTGAATGATCCGATTTTGTGCACGCTCGATGTTGTCGATGGTCCAGGAATGTCCGATGGAATCGTTCCGGAAATTGAGTAGGTCGACCTTTCGCTCGAAGTCTCGGGTGCTGTAGGTTACGAGCCCCCAAACGTCGTTTTTAAGTTCGTTCACGGGGGTAAAATCGGACGGAGTCGGCACAAAGGTCTTGGGCAGTTCGCGCACCTCTTCGACCGATTGCTCGAACAGGTCGAAGAAACTCACGAAGGTCAACAGGCCTTTATTGATCTTTGGCCCCCAACCCAGATTGCCTTGGACGGCGTGCTTGACCATCCAGCCGAAGGCTGAAAGCAAAAAGAGTACGATGACCGTTTTGGCGAAAAATAGGATTGTGCGCTGCATAGCGGCAAAGATAAATAATTCGCCTTCGGCGAGGTTGTTTTATTTCGTAAAGGGTGATTCGGGTTCTCCCAAGGGTGTTCTGCTTCACAGAGGACGTGTTCTTTCTTCGAAGGACATTTACGAAGCGAAGGTATATTCAAGCAAGGCTTGAAGATATTCGGGCCGCGCCCGAGTACGTGTACTATCTTCGAAGGCTGTTTGCGTTGAACGCAAGAGTGTTCTGCCGCGCAGAGGAAGTTCGGGCTACGCCCGAGCATGAGTTACTTTATGCTTTGCGCTCTGAACTATGGACTCCGGACTTTGAACCTGCTAAGATCCAACCCCTTGCTCACTGCCCAAAGCTCACTGCCCACTGCTCTTTTCGACACCAATAGTAATGAAACGAATAATGTATTCGGCATTGGCCATAGCACCTCAAGCTGTCCCCCGTTCCTCTTAGCTTACCGTCATGAATAAGCAGGGGTTTCGTTCAAATATGTTGTCTTATCGGACAACAAGTCGTATTTTTGAGATATGAAGGAGCGAAGAGTCGTTTTCTTCAAGAAGTACTTTGAATCCTTCTATCGAGCATTAGATAGAAAAAGTCAAAAGAAGGCCTTATGGACCTTGAGGTTGTTGGAGGAGCTGGATCAAATCCCAGAACAGTACCTCAAACATATTACGGGAACATTCGGTCTTTACGAACTGAGGTTTCAGCAGGGCCGTAAGATCTATCGGATGTTTTGCTGGTTTGATGAAGGTCACCTCGTGGTCATTGGATCGGGATTTCAGAAGAAATCGCGCCGTACGGCTAAAACAGAGCTTCAAAGGGCGCTTCGAATCAAAGAGAATACTATGAAGAAAAAAATAATCTGACTTCCCTGGACGAGTTCGTCGACGAACACATCGGACCAAAGGGATCCGTTGATAGAGAATCCTTTGAGAAGGAATTCGACACCTATAAACTCGGGTGTTGATTCAGAACATACGAGAACAAAAAGGGCTAACGCAGCAACAACTCGCGGATTTAGCGGGGACTAACAAGGCTTATATTTCGCGATTGGAGAGAAATCTGAAAGACATTCGATTTTCCACACTTCAACGCATTATTAACGAAGGCTTAGGAGCTACGTTGGAGATCCGCATCCGGAAGTAGATTAAAATCAGGTGTCTAGCGTAGTTCGGTAGCGGCCGCGTAAATGACGCTGTATTTCTTCGAAGGGTATTTGCGAATCGCAAGTACATTCAAGCAAAGCTTGAGGATATTCGGACTGCGCCCGAGTATGACTTGCTTTATGCTTTGAGCTTTGGACTCTAGACTTTGAACCTGCGAAGAACTCCCATTAAATTCTACTTGATATCGACGGAGAAAAAAGTTCGGAAAATCTTTTTTTGCAAAAAATGCGAAACTATTTTCTTCCTATCTTCCCTTTCGACCAATAGCTGATTTACCATGACTTTTTAGCCTTTGATTTTACGGCCTGGTGGGAGGCGCTGGAGACATTAGAGCGTATGTACTGGATCATTGCGATCCCGGCGTAGGTCTTCTTCTTGATCCAGATCCTCATGACCTTCGTTTTTGGCGATATGCCTTCGGATGCAGATGTGGATACCGATATTGAGTCGGATGGCGGAATCGATTTTCAGTTCTTAACATTAAAGAACCTGATCGCTTTCTTCACTATTTTCTCCTGGACGGGTATTGCGTGTTTGGACTCGGGCTTGTCGAGAGGACTTTCGTTGGGGATTTCCACTGCGGCTGGGTTAGCGATGATCCTGATCATGGCCTCCATTTTCTATTTCCTGAGCAGGGCCGTGGAGAGTGGCACCTTGAACATGAAGAATGCCCCGGGTGCCGTCGGAGAAGTGTATATGGAGATCTTGCCGCAGCGCGGAAACATCGGAAAGGTGCAGGTGACCATTCAGGGATCCATGCGCACTCTGGAAGCGCTCACCGATGACGACGAGCATCTTCATCCGGGAAACGTGGTCGAAGTTACCGGAACTACTAGCAACAACAACATATTAATCGTTACTAAAAGCAAGAAATAATGAGTGTATTTACGCTTCCTATTTTAGGTGTAGCTGCATTATTCGTATTCCTGATCCTAGTCACCTTCTTCAGAAGGTACAAACGTTGTCCGTCGGATCGAATCCTCGTGGTATATGGACGAGTAGGAGGCGGATCGGCAAACTGTATCCACGGTGGGGCGGCCTTTGTTTGGCCGGTGTTTCAAGACTATGGGTTCTTGGACCTTACGCCGATCTCGATCGAAGCAGGATTGACCAACGCACTTTCGCGTCAGAACATTCGCGTTGATGTGCCATCGCGATTCACCGTTGGGGCATCCACCGAACCGGGCATCATGAACAACGCTGCTGAGCGTTTGCTCGGACAGTCGCAGCAAAACATCCAGGACTTGGCTAAGGACATCATCTTTGGACAGTTGCGCTTGGTGGTAGCGACCATGGATATCGAAGAGATCAACAGCAATCGCGATAAGTTTTTGGCGAACGTTGCATCAAACGTAGAAGCCGAATTGAAAAAGATCGGCCTGAAGCTGATCAACGTAAACGTGACCGACATCAAGGATGAGTCGGGCTATATCGAAGCTTTGGGTAAGGAAGCTGTTGCTACGGCGATCAACGACGCCAAGAAATCGGTAGCGGAAAAAGACCGCGACGGATATATCGGTGAGGCCAACGCCGTTCAAGATCAGCGCGTTCAGGTGGCCGATGCCATTGCCAAAGCAAAGATCGGGGAAGCTAACGCCGCTCGTATCGAACGTATTCAGATCTCCGAGGCCAATGCTCAGGCGCAGATCGGTGAGGCCGATGCCGATGCCAAGGCCAAGACCGGAGAAGCCGAAGCCCAACGAGAACAGCGTATCAAAGTATCTGAAGCCAATGCCCGTGCCGTAGAAGGTGAGAACTTGGCCAAGATCGATATCGCGAATTCAGAGGCAACGCGCCGTGCGCAAGAAGCAGAAGCTTTGCGTAAAGCCATTGCCGCTGAAAAGGTAAAACAAGCTAAGGCACTTGAAGAGTCTTACGCCGCCGAGAAAGCGGCGGAAGAAGCTCGTGCACTGCGCGACAAAGCAGCTTAACAGGCCGATATTCTCGTCCCGGCGAGCATCGACAAGGAGCGCGTTGAGATCAATGCGGAAGCCGATGCCGAGCAACTCCGCAGGATCGCACGACGTGAAGCCGATGCCATCTGGTATCGCAAAGAAGCCGAAGCAAAAGGTATTTACGAGATCCTCACCAAGCAGGCCCGAGGATTGAGACAGATCGTTCAGGCCGCTGGTGACGATACCCGCGGTGCCGTATTGTTGATGGTTGCCGACAAGCTGCCCGAACTGGTGCGTTTGCAGGCCGAAGCGATCAAGAACATCGAGATCGACAAGATCACCGTTTGGGACTCCGGTTCCGGCGATGGCGATAAAACGTCCACAGCGAACTTTATTTCCGGACTCTATAAATCGGTTCCGCCCCTTCAGGAAATGTTCAATATGGCCGGCATGGACCTCCCCGAGTTCTTGAAAGGAAAGACTCCTGAAGAAATCGAGGCCATGGCCGAAGATGTCAAGAAAAAGACGAAGGCCGACAACGACACGACTCCTGAATTGCCCGAGAAATCGGGAGAAGAATAAAGGGTTTCTTCGAAAGACGTACTATTTCTTCGAAGGACATATGCTTAACGCATAGTTATTCAAGCAAAGCTTGAGGGTATTCAGGCTGCGCCCGAGGACGTGTTCTTTCTTCGAAGGACATTTTCGAAACGCGAGTAAATTCAAGCAGAGCTTGAGATCCTTCGGGCGCAGCCCGAAGGGCGTGTTCTTTCTTCGAAGTGTGTTTGCGCTGCGCGCAAGGGTATTTTGCTCAGGAAAGGGTGTTCGGGCTGCGCCCAAGGACATACTATTTCTTCGAAGGATATATGCTAAACGCATGGACATTCAAGCCAAGCTTGAGGATATTCGCCTGCGGCGAGAAGAAGCTTTAAGGTTTACGCTCTAGACTTTAAACTAGCTAAAGCTAAGAGATAGTGCTTGAGACTGCGCCGCATGCGCGGCTTGATCCGACGGGGTGGCATTCAAAGAATCATCAACGCGTCATCTCCGATGCTTTTTATTTTCTCAGAGGCTGCTCAAGC